>JAIRNN010000095.1 GCA_031257995.1 Spirochaetaceae bacterium
GGCCCCGCTGATGCGGCGGGCGGTATCGTTGACGGTACGACGGCAGACCGTCTCAAGGCCGCCGGTGTCGACATAGCGTCCTCTCTCCACGAAAACGCCGACTATGACGCGCTCAAGGCCGTGAACGCCCTCATCTTGACCGGGCCGACGGGTACGAACGTCAACGATATTTCCGTTGTCTTAGCAGGGTAAATCCGGCTGTTATTGAACAGTACCAGAACAACAACAGATGTATACGGATTCTTTAGACACAAGTCCGCATAAAAATAGTACGCCAACGGCCAAGACCGCAAGAGAACAAGGAAAACCACCGGAGCCCCGGTAAATCCCCCGTTCTTTTCAGACATACGCTGTTTCCTGCTATTTTATGTCAATCAGCGGATACGGATTTTACAGAGATTTTACTAAAAACACATTAATTCATAACATTCACAAATTATCATTTGAAAAACTTGAAAAATTGCAAGTATGACACTTGCGGTATTTTAAGAAATTATTCTGTAGTCAAGGAGAGAAAGATGAAAAGAGTTTTAATCGCGGTTGGCTTTTTGGCGATATTCGCTGTGGGGCCAGTATTCGCCAGAGGAAACGCAGATGTTTCCAGCAAACAGGCGCCTGTCACCATGCGGTATGTTTGGTGGGGTTCCGATGTCCGGCATCAGGCTACTCTTGCGGCAATTGACCGCTATCAGGAATTACATCCCAATATAACCATCGAGGCCGAATATCAGGGGTACAGCGGATATCTACAAAAGCTTTTAACCCAGATAGCAGGCCGCACCGAGCCGGATATTATCACGCTTGATTATATTTGGTTTCCGGACCTTGCGGCCAGAGGCGATTTATTTGTGGATCTGGCCGCTCAGAAAGCGATTGATATTTCACCTTACGAAACATCATTTTTGTCGGAATATTGCAGTATTAATGGCACACTGATTTCCTTGCCCATGGGGTCCAACGGTTTTGGCATCAATATCAATAAGGCTTTTTTTGCTAGACATAATCTTCCCTTAGATACGGTATGGACTTGGGAAAAAATAATCGAGACCGGGGGCATAATACATCGCGCAAATCCCAATGAGTATCTGTTTACCACCGATGCGTTAACGGACTTTATCTGGGCGGCTTATATTTATTCAAAAACCGGAAAATATTTGTTCGATGACGCTGCATATACCATTACGGTATCCAGAAAGGATTTGATTGATGGATTTACCATTGTTAAACGGCTTTTTGAGAGCGGAGCCGTCCAGCCCTTTGGAGAGGGCAAACTCTTTAAATCCCAGATGGAACAAAATCCTAAATGGACGAACAACGAAATAGGATTTATCATCGGCTGGTCGGGTAATATTGGAAAATATAAAGCGGCGCTTAAAGCAGGAAACTTCGCGGTAGGAAAACCGCCCATTGCCGAAGGAGGCAACCGGCTGATACCCGTCAAACCGTCCATGGTGCTTGCCATTAGCAAGCGAAGCCCCTATATTGAAGCCGCCGCCGATTTTGCCAACTGGTTTTTGAATGACCCTGAAGCGGTAAAAATCCTAAAAGATTCGCGTTCGGTTCCAACTAACCGGAAGGCTTTTGAGACTTTAAACAGCAACAACCTTGTTGACAGCGATATTGCCGCTATGGTTGCATTTAGCAACGCAACTCCCGCCGCATCGCCGCCTTTGCTTCAGAGTAACGCCGAATTAAACGCCATAATTGAAGATATTTGTGAACAAGTAGCATTCGGCGTACTTACACCGGAAAAGGCGGCGGATAAATTTCTTGCCGATGTACAGGCAAAACTTAATATGCTGAAAACTTCGGCAAAATAGGAAGGGAGTATTCTTGTTCATGATCTCCGAAAAAGCGCAGGTATTTAACGTGATGAATGGGGGCCTTATATGAAAACGGGGAAGCAGTCAAAGCGAGGCAGGATGGGTTATCTATACATATTACCATGGATTTTAGGCTTTCTGATTTTTCAAGCCTACCCGCTGATTGCTTCCTTCTATTACTCTTTTACCGATTATGCCATTACAGGCAAGCCGGTTTTTACGGGAATTGACAATTACATCGCCATGTTCACCGCCGATCCGCTGTTTTATACTTCTCTTGGCAATACTTTAAAATTTGTTTTCATGTCATTGCCGATGAAGATTGTTGCCGCCTTAATTGTGGCAGTTATATTAAACCAGAAATTAAAAGGCATCAATATCTATCGCACCCTCTATTATATTCCCTCAATATTTGGGGGCAGCGTAGCTGTTGCCATACTGTGGCGGTTTCTTTTTATGGATAGCGGTCTGATCAATTATGGACTGGCGGTTTTTCATTTGCCCGCGGTTCAATGGCTCTCCCATCCCCATCTGGCCCTTTTTACGTTAAGCCTTTTAAGCGTTTGGCAGTTTGGTTCTTCCATGGTGATCTTCTTGGCAGCATTGCAACAGGTACCCAAGGATCTTTATGAGGCCGCCCGTATCGACGGATCGGGCAGGCTGTCAATTTTCTTTCGCATCACCTTGCCGATGATCACCCCGGTACTTTTTTTTAATATTCTCATGCAAATGATACATGCCTTTCAGGATTTTAGCGGTCCCTTTGTTATAACCAATGGCGGACCTTTACACGCGACCTATTTAACCGCTCTCAAATTGTACGATGAGGCGTTTCTTTATTTTAAGATGGGATATGCCAGTTCCCTTTCATGGATTTTGTTTGTCCTTATTTTTATTTTTACACTGATGTTTTTTCGCCTTTCAAGTTTGGCCGCCTATTATGAGGATGGGGGTAAATTTTGATGCATCTTAGCGAAAAAAAGAAAATACACTCGTTTGTTACTCATCTGGGTATGATCTGCATAGCCCTTGTTACCCTCTATCCTCTTATCTGGATGTTTTTTTCCTCATTTAAACCGGACAACGAAATATTTGGTTCTCTGTCCCTGCTCCCTAAAGAACCGGTATGGGATAATTTCAGCAAGGGCTGGAAGGGGGTTGGACGGATCACCTACACCCGGTTTTATGCGAACACTTTTATGCTGGTACTTCCTACGGTTCTGTTTACCGTCTTTTCCAGTTCACTGGTAGCGTATGGGTTCGCGCGTTTCCGGTTCTACCTAAAAAAAGCATTATTTATGGTTATGTTATCTACTTTGCTGCTCCCCAACGCAGTTATCATCATTCCCCGGTATCTGCTGTTTAATAAATTCGGCTGGCTTAACAGTTATCTACCCTTTATAATACCGGCGGCTTTTGCCTGTACACCTTTTTTTATTTATATGATGATTCAGTTTTTTCGGGGGCTTCCTACTGATCTGGATGAAGCCGCTGCCATAGACGGCTGTAATACTTTTGATGTGTACTGGCGTATTATTCTGCCTCTCTGTAAACCGGCCCTTTTTTCGGCGGCCATATTTCAATTTATTTGGACGTGGAACGATTTCTTTAACTCCCTCATATACATCAACAGCGTCAAAAAATATCCCATCGTTCTGGCGTTGCGTATGTCTTTAGATGTATCTTCCGCCGTTAATTGGAACCAAGTATTAGCCATGTCAAGCCTTTCCCTCCTGCCGGGAATCGTTCTGTTTTTTTCGGCTCAGAAATACTTTGTTGAGGGCGTATCCGCCGGAGGCCTGAAGGGATAAATACATCAAAGCCCTCTGGGGGATACTTCCCTCTTCCTTAAACCGCTTAGTTTCACCTTGCGGCAGCCTTGATGCCGACATAGTTCCAGACCGCCGTGTCTTCCTGTCCCAGCCGCCAGAACCCGATCTTGTCAACGCCGCTCGTCTGGTACATATCCATGCGTACCGCCAGCGAATAAGCATCCTCAAAATAGACAGTTACCTTGACGTTGGTGGTATAAGTGAATTTGGGAACGCCGTTTTCCCGTTCAACCTCGGTGATACTGTTGTCTTTCATGATATTGTCCGTGGTCGAGGCGATAAGGGCGCGGGCCGTTGTCTTATTCGCCCAACTACGCCCGTAGAAAGGGATCCCCATGACGAGTTTCTGCGCGCCGATGGTCTTCAACGCATACGCGGCGACATTCCGGCACCACCGCAGCGAGGCGATGGAACCCGGCGAGCTTCCCGACCAGTGTTCGTCATAGGCCATCACGAAAACCCGGTCGGCGATTTTCGAGATGTTCTTGTAATTGTAGGTTCTGCTCTCGGTGGTGCGGGCAGGGACGCACACCGACAGCATCTTTTCGCCCAACGTTTCCTTTAACTGCCGTAACAGCGAGAGAAAGTTGTCCGCATCCTGCAAGGGTATGTTCTCCAGATCAATATTCAACCCGTCGTATTCGCCCGCCATCGTGATGAGCGCGTTGAAAAAAGCCGCCCGCGCCTTGCTCTCCGGTTCCAGGAGAAAGTGCGTAAGCCCAGAGCTTCCGCAGGTGATCGAGACATGGATGCGGGCGTTGTTGCGCGGCAGATTTTTCCGGCGCGGGATAGCGACAATCGAGCCGTAAGCGTCAACCTCGGCCCCAAAATACACGATGTCGGTGATGGGATAACTCGCTTTCAAATACTTCTCGCTCCCGGCGATGACGTAAGTCCAGACTTCCGTAAACGTGGATTCGGGGAGACGGACAAGATTGTCCAAATCGAAGGTAAACTCCGGTTCTTCTTCGATAACCGGAGACCCGGCCTCTTCCGGAAGCGTTTCATTTTCCATAGGAAAGACATCTCCATTTTCAAGTGGTTCCGCAGCGGCCTCTTCGGACGGGGGAACCGTTTTGCATGAAACAGGCAAGAACATAAAGAAAGCGCACAGCATTATGGCCGGGAAACATTTATGATTGAGATACATACTTTTTTTTGTCGGCATTTTTTGGTATATTATAGAGGCGGAAATTCCCGTTTTTGGGAAAATTGAAAATGGCCGGGGATGGAGGCTGAGTGTTTTCTTCCCATCATTTTCCATTCTCGCCGGGATTGGGGGGCGTTGCGGGATGGGGTTTTAGGGGCGGAGCCCGGGACAGTGTCCTTTGGAGAGGGGGTAGCGGAGGACCAAGCGGAGGGAGGCGTGGACGCACTGAAAGTGCGGACATATCGACCGGAGCGCGTGTCCGGAGCGAGGGGAGACTTCCCCCTATGGTTCTTACAATATAAAGAAAGAAAAATGCGAGGGAGAGGGCATGGGAAAAGGGGCTTTCGAGGCGGCGGCTGATGTTTCTTACGGGATTGGGGAGGTGGAGGACGTTCTCGGCGTGAAGGCGCACGTCATTCGCTACTGGGAAAAGGAAATTCCGCTTGTTCAGCCCAAAAAAAACAAGTTTAACGGCAGGATGCGCTACAGTCAGAAAGACATTCAACTGCTCCTGCGCCTGAAACATCTCCTCTACGACAAGAAGTTCACGGTGGACGGGGCGCGCGAGCAACTCTACCTTGAGCTTTCAGGCGGTTTGCACGAACAAAAACTGCGCTCCGAGATCGCGGCGCTCCGCTCGGACCTGCTGGACATCTACTTTCTCAACAGACGGCGCGGTGACGGTGAATAGTGGACGAAGAGGCGGGCTATGTTCTCGGCGCTATGGCGGGGTCAATCGGGTTCTGGCTCTTGTAGACCATGAAGAAAAGATCGCTTTTGCCGGTGGCACTGTCAACGCCGAGTCTGCCCAGTTCGGCCCCGCTTACAACCCGGTCGCCTTCCTTGACGGCAAGGCTTTCCTGCCCGCCGTAAACGTAGAGGTAGCCGTCCTTTGTCTGTACAATCGCCACCCTGCCGAAGCCCCGGAACGGACCGGCCGAAACGACAGTGCCTTCGGCGATACAGCGGACGCTTTCACCCTGGGTGCCGGTAAGCACAACGCCTGAAAGTTTGCCCGTCATATAGGTGGCATCTTTCACCGTTACCGGCCAAAGAAGCGAGCGGTCTACGGTCTTGGATGCCGGAACTGCGGGCGGCGGCGCGGGAGAGGCATGCGCGGTACCGGATGGTTTGGTCGCGACAGGCGGTGCGGTGGAGGTCGTCCCGGCGGTGGGGATACGAAGCGTATCGCCGATCTTGAGAACATAGTTTTCGCCGAGGTTGTTCGCGGTACGAATCTGCGCGACCGTCACATTGTAACGCCGGGCGATGCCGAAAAGCGTGTCGCCCCGGACGGCCTTATGCTCGATGAAGGACGGAACACCGGAAGGTATCGGGTTTACCTGAATGCTTTTGTCGGGGATACGGATTTTTTGCCCGACATAGATGCGCCGGGCATCTTCAATGCTGTTCAGGAAGAGTATCTCATCTTCTTTGACCCCGTATTTTTTCGCCAGCGCGTAAATCGTCTCACCCTTCTGGAGGGTGTGAATTTGTTCCTGCGCGAAAAGAGCCCTGGTCAGAAGTAGGAGCATTCCGGCAAAAAATATGCCGCGCCTTCCCAAAACGCGAGAAGCAGGGCCGTTTAACCCATTGCGAGCATTCATAGTTTTAACATCGGCAGATTATTGGGATAAATGCACAGGAATTTTTAATATAGCCACAAAGGGCACTGAATCACGGGGAACCACAGGTGACACAGATGAACACGGATAAAAAAAGTCCGCAGATTTTCCAGATTACACAGGTTTTTTGCTTCAAAACCTTCCTTAAATCTGTGGACAAAAATTCTTAAGTTTGTTGACAGCGGAAGACAACGAAGCAGCCGCGACTTCCCCCTTCTATGTATTCCTAACCACATTCCTTAACGAGAGGGCGCATTTAACACTTTGGGCAACAGAAACAACGTGATGAACAGCAAAACGAGCGCGACGGGCAGGGTTACTAGGACGCTTACGGCAAACCCCATCGGTGCGACAAAGCCCGCGAGGATGTAGCTGACGAAACAAACGGCGGCAACCGTGAGCGCGTAGGGGATCTGCGTGGTAACATGGTCGATGTGGTTGCACTGTGCGCCGGTTGATGAAAGGATGGTCGTGTCGGAAATGGGCGAACAATGGTCGCCGAAAACGGAACCGGCCATGACGGACGAGAGGGCGATGATGGAAAGGTGCGGAGCGACAATATCGCAGATGTTGATCGTGATCGGGATAAGGATGCCAAACGTTCCCCATGCGGTACCGGTCGCGAAGGAGAGGGCGGCGGCTACGACGAACATGATCGCCGGAATGAGCGCGACAGGCAGGGAAGCAGCCTGTACCACGCTTGCCACATAGCGTCCGGTTTCCAAAAGGTCGCGGCACACGCCGGAAATGGTCCACGCAAGCGTAAGAATCACAATCGCGCCGACCATAGATTTGATGCCCTGGTTCAGGCTTTCAAAAAAGTCTTTGAAACTGATGAGTTTCCGGGGAACGAACTGGAGAAACGCGACAAAAAGCGCCCCAAACGCCCCAAGAGCCAGCGCGTATCCCGCTGCCGTGTCGCCAAACGCCGCAAACAGCGTTTTCCTGCCGCCGTCTTCGAGTGGTTTCCAGTAGCCGCCGTACCACAGCATCGCGAGTACGGAAAAAAGAACCAGAAAAGCCACCGGGATGATGAGGTCGATGACCTTGCCGTTGTCCGCCGTTTTCAAGCTAACAATCTCATCCTGCCCCGCTTGCCCGCTAGCCAAACCGACAACATCGACTTGCTCAGCGTGGCGTTGGGTCTCTCTCATCGGGCCGTAGTCGCCTTTTGTCCGGATGCCGAGATAGACGACCATGAACAGGGTAAGGATCGCGTAGAGGTTCATGGGGATCGCGCCGACAAAGGCTTGCATACCGGTGATCCCGGTTTCGGTGGGATAGTAAGAGATGACGGATGCCGCCCAAGAGGAAATCGGCGCGATGATACAGACCGGGGCCGCCGTAGCGTCGATAAAGTAGGCAAGTTTTTCACGAGAAATCTGGTGCCGGTCGGTTACGGGACGCATGACGGTCCCCACCGTAAGACAGTTAAAGTAATCGTCAATAAAGATGAGAATGCCCAGCAATGCGGTAACTAGGCCCGCGCTCCGCTGGGTTTTGATTTTGCGGACAGCCCACGCGCCGTAGGCTTTCGAGCCGCCTGCCCGCGTGATGAGCGCGACTAAAGCGCCCAGCAGGGCAAGAAAGATAATCATCGCGGCATTGTCCCCATCGGCGACTTTCGCGATGGTCAGATCAATCGTCGTGGTAAAAATACCCACGATCCCGCCACCGATCGTGAAACTGTAGATCGCCGCGCCGGAAAGTATGCCAAGCATCAGCGAAAAAATGACCTCTTTCGTAACCAGTGCCAGCGCGATAGCGATGAGCGGCGGTAGAACCGACAAAATACCAACAGATACACTTTCCATAAATTGCCCCTTTTGCAAACAACGTTCCAGAACAAACCGGGAACAGCTGCGAATATTTTCGTGAAGTATACCATAGATAGGATAACATTGGTATAGTGCCGAGAGGCAGGAGTGCCGCTGCCCTCCGCTATCCCTCTTCGGTACCCATTGCCGCGTACGAAACGGGCACGACTATGGTTGTGCTATCAGGCAGTCAACTATGGAACTGTGGATAAAGTCTCTTAAGCTTTATCCGGGCATCGGCGGCAGTAAAACGCCAGTCTATGGTCCGTGCCTTTTCGTTCCGTATGGTGTTCCACGCGGATACT
>JAIRNN010000128.1 GCA_031257995.1 Spirochaetaceae bacterium
CTGCTCTAGGCTGGAACGGGCGGACTGCTCTAACTGGAGCGGGAAGGCTGCTCTAGGCTGGAACGGGCGGACTGCTCTAACTGGAGCGGGAAGGCTGCTCTAGGCTGGAACGGGCGGACTGCTCTAACTGGAGCGGGCGGACTGCTCTAACTGGAGCGGGCGGACTGCTCTAGCCGAAACGGTCGGTACGCTCTGGGCTGGAACGGGCGGGCTGCTCTAACTGGAACGGGCGGACTGCTCTAGGCTGGAGCGGGCGGGCTGCTCTAGGCTGGACAAGGGCGCGCTGTCTAGCCGGAAGGGATGGCGGCTGCCGATCGGGACAGGCCCCGTCGAGGGGTCTGTCCCTCATCAGTGGTACGCGGTCCCCTGTTACGACAATGAAACAGTACCCGCCCCAAGATGCCGTGCCCTTTAGTATGTTTATCGGAGGCAGCGCTGCTCCTGCCCCACGCAACGCCAACACACGAAAGGGCAGACCCATAGGTTGGTAAAACGGTGAAACAGTTTTTGCTGCGGGATGCTCCTTTGCCGGATGGCCGCGTTATCCTGTCCGGAAAAGATTATCACTACCTGGTCCGGGTGCGGCGGGTAAGGGCCGGGGACGTGGTACGGGCTGTCCTGCCGGACGGCTCTCCGGCGCGGCTGGTCGCGCTCTCGGTCGAAGAGGGCGCCCTGGTATGCGGGGTCGAGGAGACTCCCGACGAAAGGATGCGGGAAGGCGGCGGGCCGGCCCTCATCCTTTTGCAGGCTGTTCCGCAGCCGGCAAAGATGGATGTACTTGTCCGGCAGGCGGCCGAAGGCGGCGTGTACGCGGTTGTCCCGTTTGCGAGCCGCTATTCCGTAAAGGCCGCGCACGCCGCATCCCGGCGGGAACGCTGGCGGCGGATTGTGCGGGAGGCGCGGCAGCAGTCGGGGTCGCCGGTTGCGACAACGGTTGAGGATGTCCGGGGCAGCGTGGACGAGGCGCTGGCCTATTACCGGGAGAAGCGGGCGCGGGCGGCAGCACGGAGCGAAAGCACGGCGGCCCTGCTCTTGCATGAGAAGGGCGCGGACGGCTCTTTTCACCGGGCGCTTGCCTCCCGTCCGGATACGGTGTTCGTGGTTATCGGCCCGGAAGGGGGATGGGCGGACGAGGAGACGGCGGCTTTCGTTCGGAACGGGTTCGCCGTGATCAATATGGGGCCAAACGTGCTGCGCGTTGAGACGGCGGCGGCATGGGCCGTGGGGGTCGTCTCGGTGACGGCAAGGGAATCTGCATTATGGGAATCGCGGGAATCGGAGAAACCACAGGAACGGTGAAAACGGAAAGAATAGACCTGCTCGGCGTACCGGTCGACATTATCGCGGGCGATGCGCTTGAAACGTTTGTACACGAATCGTTGCAAAACGAGGACTCCGGCAAAAACATCGTCTTGCTGTCGGTGTGGGACTTGTTGCGGGCCCGGCATCCGGGTGAGTACCGCAACTTCGTAACCGGCGCGGCTCTCGTCATCCCCATATCGAAAAGTCTTGTCGGCGGCGCGAGATTCCTCACCGGGAAAACCCCCGTCCGGTATATGCCCTTTGATTTTGTGGTGAGCCTCCTCACCTTCCTTGAAATCCGCGAAGAGACCGTCTACCTGCTTGGCGGAAGGCCGCCGGTACTCCGCAAAACGGAGAAAAACATCCGCGAAACCTTTCCCCGCCTCCGTATCATCGGCCGCCGTCCGGGCCTTTTCCGCAAACAAAGCGAAGACACCTTGCTCCTCTCAATCCGCAAGAGCGCGCCGTCCCTGTTGCTCATCGGCAGCGGCGTGCGGGGCCGGGAACGCTGGCTTGCGCGAAACACCGCCCGCCTCCCCAAAGGCATGCGGCTCTGGGTCTCCGATCTGTTTGAAGTGTTTGCCGAAAAACGAAAACGCCCTTCCCGTTTCGCCTTCGACCACGGTTTTGAGTGGGCCGGTTTCTGCCTCCGAAAACCTTCCCTCGTTTTCCGCGTCTTTCCATTCATCTGCTATAACCTCCTGCTTTTGGTCTACAAGATCAAAAACCGGAAACGGACGACAGCGAAAACATAAGCTCCCATAGAATCAGTACCCTCGTGAAACAGTGATGAGTGGGGGAAGTCTTCCCCTTCGCTCCAACCCTGCGGGCTTACGCTATCCCCCTCTGCGGGGGGTTCCCGACCCCGAAGGCGTCATAGACGCCCCGCCCCCGGCGCAATGTTTGTCTTGATCTTTCGCCGGTTTTGAAACAGTCTCTATGGTTTTGGCGGTGTATTTTTATTTTGAAATCGGAATTGCTTGCCGAGGGCTTCCGCCGGGTCTTTTGCCCCAGTGGAAAGCGTCTTGCCACCGGAAGTCTGGACGGGGTGTTACGGATTTCTCTCCCTGATTTTTTACCCGTTATCTGTTATACTTACCCCGTTATGAACCAGACAGACCCGCGTATCAAAAAAGTCCTCGTGCTGGGATCCGGCGGCCTCAAAATCGGGCAGGCCGGAGAGTTCGACTATTCCGGTTCCCAAGCGTTGAAGGCCCTGCGCGAAGAGGGTGTCGCCACAGCCCTGATCAACCCCAACATCGCTACCATCCAGACGAGCGAGGGTATGGCTGACGCGACCTATTTCCTGCCGGTAACGCCTGAATTTGTTACGAAGGTCATCGAAAAGGAAAAACCGGACGGCATCCTCCTCTCCTTTGGCGGGCAGACCGCCCTCAACTGCGGGGTCGCGCTCGACCGCGCGGGGGCGCTTGCCAAACACGGGGTGCGCGTACTCGGAACGCCGGTGAAGACCATTGAGGACACGGAAGACCGCGCGTTGTTTGTGAAACGTCTGGACGAAATCGGCGTACTCTCCCCGCGAGGCATTGCAGCGTCCAACACCGCCGCCACAGTCCGGGCCGCCGCCGAGATCGGTTATCCGGTCATGGTGCGGGCCGCCTACGCGCTCGGCGGGTCAGGGAGCGGCGCGTGCCGGAACGAGGCGGAACTGCGCAAGCGGTGCGACAAGGCGTTTGCTCAAAGCGGCGGCATGGGGATCGGCGGAAGTCTGCCGCAGGTACTCATCGAAGAATGGCTGGGCGGCTGGAAAGAGATCGAATACGAGGTCGTGCGGGACGGGGCCGACAACTGCGTTACCGTGTGCAATATGGAAAACGTCGACCCGCTGGGCGTGCACACCGGCGAGAGCATCGTTGTCGCCCCATCCCAGACCCTCAACGACCGCGAATACCACAAACTGCGCCGCATCGCCATCGCCGTGATCCGCCGCCTCGGCATCGTAGGCGAGTGTAACATCCAGTACGCCCTCGACCCGCGCAGCGAGGACTACCGCGTCATCGAAGTGAACGCCCGTCTTTCCCGCAGTTCAGCCCTCGCCTCGAAAGCCACCGGCTACCCCCTCGCTTGGGTCGCCGCGAAGATCGCGCTCGGCTTTACCCTGCCTCAGATCAAGAACCGCGTTACCCGCGTTACCCAAGCCTGTTTCGAGCCCGCCCTCGACTACTGTGTCGTCAAAGCGCCGCGCTGGGACCTTGCCAAGTTCAAAAACGTGGAGCGGCGCATCGGAAGCGAGATGAAAAGTGTCGGCGAAGTGATGAGTATTGGCCGTTCCTTCGAGGAAGCCCTGCAAAAAGCCCTCCGCATGACCGGCACGGGCGCACCCGGCCTCACCGGGGAAGACAAGTTTTCAGGTCTCGTAACCCATACCCGCCGTGAAATCCGCGAGGCCCTTCGCCGCCCCACCGACCGCCGCGTGTTTGTTATCTATCGCGCCTTGCAGGAAGGCTGGACCACAAGCGATATCTGCCGCGAAACCGGCATCGACCGCTGGTTCCTCGAAAAAATGGCGCGTGTCCGGGATACCGAGAACGCGCTCGCTGCCGGGCCGCTTGACCCCGCCCTCCTCAAACACGCGAAACAGCGCGGCTTTTCCGATGCCCGCATCGCCGCGCTTACCGGAACCGGCGAGGCCGCCGTCCGCAAACAGAGGCTCGAACACAAGATCGTCCCCGCCGTGAAACAAATCGACACGCTGGCGGCGGAGTACCCGGCCAAGACCAACTATCTCTACATGACCTACAACGGCATAAGCGGAGGCGGCGGCAACGACGTGCAGCCCTCGGAACGGGGCGTGTGCGTGCTGGGATCGGGGGCCTACCGGATCGGGAGCAGCGTCGAGTTTGACTGGTGTTGCGTGAATGCCGTAGAGACGGCGCGGAAACTTAAGCGGCACACGATCATGGTCAACTGCAACCCCGAAACCGTGTCCACGGACTACGATATGTGCGACCGGCTCTACTTCGAGGAACTGTCTCTGGAACGGGTGCTCGACATCTGGGAGGCGGAACGGCCTGATGGGGTGATCCTCTCGATGGGCGGGCAGATCCCGAACAACATGGCGATGGACTTGGCGGCACAGGGTGTGCCCATCTACGGGACGGACCCGCGCAGTATCGACAAGGCCGAAGACCGGAACAAGTTTTCGGGACTGCTGGATGTGCTGCACATCGAACAGCCCGCATGGACTGAGTTGTTCAATAGAGAAGGGAAAGGAGCGAGAGAGGGGGCGCGGGCATTCGCGCACAAGGTGGGCTATCCCGTGCTTATCCGGCCAAGCTATGTGCTTTCCGGCGCGGCGATGAACGTGGCTTGGGATGACGCGAGCCTTGACCGCTTTCTCTCGCTTGCCGCCGAGGTTTCCGCCGAACATCCCGTTGTCATCAGCAAGTTTGTGGAAAACTCGAAGGAGATCGAGATTGACGCGGTGTCCAAAGACGGACAGGTGCTCTACAGCGCGATCACCGAGCACATCGAAAACGCGGGCGTTCATTCAGGGGACGCGACCGTAACGCTTCCCGCGCAGCGCCTTTATATAGAAACAATCCGCAATGTCCGGCGTACCGCCGAAAAGATCTCCCTCGCGCTGAACATCACAGGTCCTTTCAACATCCAGTTCCTCGCCCAGCACGGGCGAATCAGCGTCATCGAGTGCAACCTCCGCGCCAGCCGGAGTTTCCCCTTCTGCTCGAAAGTAACCCGCGTCAACATGATCGAGCTGGCCGTACGGGCGATGTTGGGCGAACCGGTTACCAAACCCGATGTGTCCAGCCTCGACCTCGGATGGGTGGGCGTGAAGGCCGCCCAGTTCAGCTATTCCCGCCTCCACGGAGCCGACCCGGTGAGCGGTGTCGAGATGGCGAGTACGGGAGAAGTCGGCTGTATCGGCGAAAACCTGCACGATGCCTTCCTCAAGGCCCTTCTCTCGGTTGGTTATCAAATCCCCAAAAAAAATATACTATTGTCAACGGGAACGCTCGAAGAAAAGCTGGACTTTGTGGAACCGGCGCGAAAACTCACCCGTATGGGCTACACCCTTTTCGCGTCAAAGGGCACGGCGGAATTCTTACGAAAACGCGGAGTTAAGGTAACGCCGCTTTTCTGGCCGCTTGAACCGAAAGAGCCGAACATCGCCGGCGCGATTAGGAATCGGGAGATTGACCTCATCATCAATATCCCCAAGAACAACGGCGAGCGGGAACTGAAAAACGACTTTTTGATCAGGCGGATGGCGGTTGACTTCGACATCCCCCTTTTTACCAACGTCAAGTGCGCCAAAGAGTTTGTTGACGCGCTGAGTTATTATAAGAGCCAGCAATTAGGGCACAATCAACCGGGACACTATCCGCTTGAGATAAAGTCTTGGGAGGAGTATAGGTGATAGCCGGGAGCAGAGCCATCCTCGTTGCCGCGTTGCGGCGTATTTTCCTATAAACACCCCCGGCGTAAATTCCGTAGCAGTTGCGCTGGTTTCAGGCGGGGCATTGAGGGCCTTGCCTATGTTCAGCTACTGTGTTATACTGACGTTATGGGTGCGGGACAGGACGCAAAAGACCTCGTAAAAGCGCTTGGGTTCTCTCCAAAAGAAAAATCCGAGGGGGTTTTTCAAAAAAAATATACCGCCCACAGCGATTACACCATCGAAATTGATTTTAAGCGGCAAAAAATAGATTACGGGGAGCAGCTTAAAACGGAAAGCGGGACTACGCAAAATTTTTCACAGGCCGAAAACTGGGTCGTGCTGGAATGTGTCAACCAGCTTTTGGAAAGAGGTTACGCGCCGAAGAACATCGTGCTGGAAAAAACGTATCCGGCGGGACGGGGCGTTACGAAACGGCTCGACATTTTGCTTCTGGACAACATGCGGAGCGCCTACGCGATGATTGAGTGCAAAACCTACGGCGAAGAATTTGAGAAAGAATTAAAAAACATCCAAAAGAACGGAGGACAGCTTTTTTCTTATTTTCAGCAGGATACTAAGGCACAATTGCTCGTGCTGTACGCCTCCGGTTTGATGAACGGCCAGATTGTCCGCGATACTAAAATGATAAAAGTTACAGACGAATACCGGAAATCGGGCAGTGTGGAAGAAGCGCATAAACTTTTTGACGGCGCGTTTCACGAGGCGGGCTTTTGGGAAAATCCTCCGTATGATTTTCAAGTTAAGCAATTTACCAAAAATGATTTGCGGGAATTGACCGAGGCGGAAGGACTAGCATTATTTAATAAATTCGCCACTATTCTGCGTAAACATTCTGTTTCTGATAAACCCAATGCGTTCAATAAAATTTTCAACTTGTTTCTTGCAAAGTTGTACGACGAGCAAAAGAAGCAAAATGATGAACTTGAATTTCATTGGCGGGATAATGACAATCCGGTTGATTTTCAGGTTCGCCTTTTTAATCTGCACAAGGAAGGGCTTCGCGCATTTTTGGAAAAAGAGCTCGCGGGTATTTACGACAAAGACTTTGAGGGCATAAAATCGGATGATGAACTATTGGAAAGAAAGAAAAACGTGCTTAAAATCAACAAGATATATGACATCAAAGAAGTTTTTGACGATGACACGTTTGAACAGAATCACCGCGTTCTTAAAGAAGTTGTCCAATTATTGCAGCAATATCAAATCCGCTATCCACGAAAACAGCGGCATTTAAGCGAGTTTTTTGAACAACTGCTTACAACCGGATTAAAACAGGAAGCGGGGCAGTATTTTACGCCGCCCGCCATAACAAAATTCATCGTAAAGTCGCTGCCGTTGCCCGCGATGCTGGAAAAAAACATAAACCAGCCTGTTCCGTCTTTGCCCGCCGCGCTAGATTACGCTGCGGGAAGCGGGCATTTTATTACCGAGATTTTAGAGGAATACCAGAATATTATTGAAAACCTTGACGCTTCCGAATTTTATCCGAAAGCAAAAAAAGAAATCGCCTCGTGGAGGGACGATCAGTACAACTGGGCGGCAAGATACGTGTACGGCATTGAAAAAGATTACCGCTTGGTAAAAGTGGCAAAAGTAGGCTGTTATTTCTACGGGGACGGTTTGGCGCAAGTTGTTTTGGGCGACGGCCTTGACAGTTTTGAAAAATCAAAATCGTACGTTGGCTTGCTGAAAGATAACATCAAAAAGCCGCAGTTTTCCGTGCTTGTTTCCAATCCGCCCTATTCGGTGGACGGTGTAAAAGATGATATAGAATATATCGGGGCACAGGATGAATTTACGCTATTTAAAAACCTTACCGAAAACAGCAGTGAAGTTGAAGCGTTATTTGTTGAACGCGCTGCCCAAGTTTTGAAAGAGGGCGGTGTCGTGGGAATCATTTTGCCCAGTTCCATACTCAGCAACGGCGGAATTTACGCCAAAGCCCGCGAGATAATTTTACAGAAATTTGCCGTTGTCGCGGTTACGGCACTGGGCGGGAATACATTTATGGCGACCAATACCAACACCGTTGTTTTATTCTTGCGCCGCCGCTCTGACACGGAAATCCGGCGCATACGGGATGCGGCCTACAAGCTCGCGGAAAATACACGCGAAGACCTGACTATAAACGGCATTGAAACTCCTGTACAAAAATATCTTGACTATACCGGCGCGTCTGAAATCGATCCGGAAAAATTTTATTATTTTGTACTCAATCATAATCAAAAAACCGTGATAATAAAAATCGGCGAGAAAGACGCTGAAAAGCGGTTTTTAGGCTACAAAATCGTAAAGCGGCGCGGCAGTGAAGGGTATCACGCCGTTCAACGCGGCAAAACCATTGACGAATGTACACGCCTCTTTGACGATACGCGCCCCGATAATCCCGAAAAAGCGAGCACCTACATTTACAAGGCGTTTGCGGGCGAATATGATTTCCCGATACACGACAGCCTAAAAGACAATGTTTTTTATGCCGATTTAATTGATATGCTCGCCTTTGACCGCGATGGTTTTGATAAAAATATTTCGCTCGCGGTTAAAAAAAAAATAAGATACGATGAAATTTGGAAAACAGACAAATTAGTTTCATTAAATGAGCTTTCTGAAATAAAAAAAGGGACTCCCATTACAAAAGAAAATACAAAAGAAGGCAATATTCCTGTTGTTGCCGGCGGAAAAGAACCTGCATATTTTCACAACGAGGCAAATAGAACAGGGAATATTGTAACAATAAGCGCGTCAGGCGCATATGCAGGTTTTGTGAATTATTTTGAAATCCCGATATTTGCTTCCGATTGTAATACAATTCAGTCAAAGGATGAAAAAAACATTTCTACAAAATTGATTTATTTATTTTTAAAATCAATTCAAGAAGAAATTTACAGTTTGCAAAGAGGACAGGCACAATCGCATATTTATGCAGATGATTTGGCAAAAATTTCTGTCCCCCTCCCGCCTAAACCCATACAGGAAAAAATCATTGCGGAAATAGAAGTGGTGGAGAAAGAAGATGCGGAGGCAAAAAAGGAAATTGAAAAAGGAAAAGAAAAAATCGAGCAGTTATTTATGAACTCTTATAATAAAGCAACCGCCACGTTGCGTTTATCTGATGAAAATAGTTTTGACATTTCAATCGGAAAACGAGTAATCGAAGCTGATTTAAGCGAAAAAGACGAAATACCTGTGTACAGTGCCAATGTCTTTGAGCCTTTTGGTTATATTGACAAATTGCTTATCACTGATTTCAGCGTTCCTTCTATTCTTTGGGGTATTGACGGTGATTGGATGGTCAATTATATGCCCGCAAATAAATCGTTTTATCCAACAGATCATTGCGGCGTATTAAGAGTTAAAACGAGTAAAATAGTGCCCAAATATTTAGCGTGGGTTCTCAACAAAAACGGAATTGAACAACAATTTTCAAGAACACTGCGGGCATCCATTGACAGAATAAAAGGTTTAAGTGTTAAATTTCCTCCTCTCGCCGAACAGCAAAAAGTCGTTTCTAAAATCGAAGAAATTGAAGCACAAATAGCCAAAGCGCAAAAAATAACAGCTCGCGCGCAGGAACGCAAAAACGCGATACTGCGTAAGTATGAGATAAAATCCTGGGAGGAGTATAGGTGATAGCATGAATATGTCCGAAATGGTAAGTGTGATCTTTCGTCTGGCGGTCGGCGGCATCGCGTCGTTCCTCGCCATCCTCGTCTGGGCCAAAACCCGCGATGCCCCGTGGATGCTGATCGTCATCGGTACCATCGCCAGCTACATCGCCTCGGTCTACGCGACCCTCACCCTCTTCGGCATCACCGCCGAACTCTGGCTCTCCAAAACCGCCGGAATCGCGGTGGCAACCATCATCTCCTGCCTTCCCACCGCCTTCTTCATCGCCGCCTTCGCCATCATGATCAGCCGCAAATACCGGACGAAGTGAGAGATAAGGTGGGGAAAAGGCAAGAGGTTTTTTAGGTAGTGGGCGAAAAGCGTTGCTTGTCAATCAGGTGGGAAGTCTCCCCCTCGCTCCGGTCTCGCGCCTTCCGCTACCCCCTCTGCGAGGGTTTCCCCTCCCCGAAGGTGTCATGGACACCCCGCCCCCGGTAACAAAGACGGTGGAATAGTTATAGTAGAAGAACTATATAGTCAACATATTTCGCCCTTTACCGTTTTTTAAGAGGGGGATGTCCAGCCTCGTGCGAAACGGGCACAACGGTTGAGCTAGGCACAACTATGGTTGTGTTAGGCGCGTTTTGGCGTTTCTGCGGCACGGCGTAGGCCCAAAAATGTTACGCCGCCAATGTTTCCCGAAGGGAAACATATTCCCCGTCCAAGGGCAACGGTGCTGCTCCGCGCCGAGGGCATCGAAGCCTCCAACAACGGGGAAGCCGACATGCCGCGCTACGGGTTTATCTCAGTTTAAAGGACAGAACAGCCGCGAGACGGTAGAAATTCAGGCTTAGGGGGTTATCCTTGTTAAGTACCCGGTTTTTGTAGAAGACATCGTCGTTCTTATCTTGCCGGTAGCGCCAATTCGTAAAATTTCTGTTCAGAGAAAGCTGTCCAATGGCGGTAAAATTGATTCGGGAAGTTATCTCGAAACCGGCAAGCCCCGAAAAGAGCCACCGGGGAAACTCGTCTCCGTAACTATTGTCCGGTTCAGCGTAAAGCTTTAGTTTCATCTCTGCCATAAGAGCGACAATTTTCAGTGCCGGAAAAGCCGGCGTCTGATAACCCAATACATAACTGCTGTAGTAGTTGAAACCATTCCGGTTTTCCCCGCCATCGTTTTCGTGGGACCAAGAGTCACCGCTTCCCGCAAGGGTATTCGCCCGGTAATTAATCTGATGGTACGTCTGGACCAGAACATGGTTCCAGTTGCCGGGAATCACAGCTCCAAGATCGAATTGGAGTACCGCCCCTCCGTAAAGCATCCAGATCGCCGCCTCAAACGGTTCACCGGCGATAAGCCCGCTTTCACCCGTTTCTGGCTTGTTAAGCCCCCATGCATTGGGCGCGATCCCCAGAAGCGGGCAGTTCCAGCCCGTACCGATGCTGCCCCCGGCTTTTACCTGGGCAAAGGCAATGGGAGTAAGAGTCAGGTCCAAACCGGCGTTCATGGAAACCGGGGTAACGTTATAAAAAAGGGCCGTATTCAGATTATTCCCGCCGGTCAAAAAACCGCTTCCCCTAAGTACCGGAAAAGTCCACGCTTGGGTAAGGGCAAGCTGGGCTTCCGGCAGCGAAGACACGTTAAAACTCAGCACCGTTGAATCTTCGATTTCCGCCCAAACCGGAAACGCGGCGGCAAGCATGGCGGAAACCAAAACAGCCAAAAATATCTTTCTCGGCATAAAATATTCCTTCTCCATATTATTATATCATAACAGCCGGAACATAGTCAATTCCACGCATAACAATTCCGATTTTGGAAAATTCAGGATTGAACCTGCTTCAAAACTCTCAGGAAAAATAAAAAAGATGGGGGAAGCCGCGGCGAATTGCCAACCCTTCGCTCCGACACAAGCTCAAAACCCCCGCCGCCATTCAGTACTTGACTATCTGGAACCGGCAAGTGTAGCTTTGAAAAAGTGGCTTAGCCTGTTGTCCACCTGCCGGGGGTCGGTCCAGATACATGCAGATGAACACAGATTTTAATAAAATATCCGCAGATTGACGCTGGTTTTCACGGATTAAGAGATAGCCGGTGTGAAGAATCTGCGTACATCTGTCTCATCTGCATTGCCATGTATGGTACCATCTGTGGCGCCAAAGGTATTGACAAAATATGACGATATTATTGATAATTCTTGCAGGCGGGAATTCAATGAAAACGAAATGTTTTATAGCTTCTGTTGTATCAATTTTTGCAACCTTTGCCGTGTCAAGTTGTAATTTTGAGAAAAAACAGCCACCCCAAAGTATTATTTCGGTCTTTGGCATGGGGACTGTATTAGTACAGCCGGATACGGTTCTGGACTTTACCCCGTAAGGTAGACACCGTTAAGCGACTTACCTTGAGTTAAACACATGAGGTGCCACATAGTCAAGTGCCGAATGCAGTCGAATGCGATTATAATACGCCTCA
>JAIRNN010000138.1 GCA_031257995.1 Spirochaetaceae bacterium
GGGTGTTCCGCGGGGCAATTCCAGAAACCTCCTCAGCTACTCCTCCCGCAACAGGCCGAATTGCTCCATATCCTCAAAATCTTCCCCCCGCACGGAAAGGCCGCCGGCCCTGTCACGGCTATATCTTCCGGCTTGTGCCGAATATTTCCCCATGCCCGCCGCAGATCCGGCACTTCCTTGATCTTTTCCGTCAATCCCCCTATGTCCATACTATCCCCTCCCAAGGATATCCTGCTTTACCTTATTTCAGGTCAAAAGTAAATGCAGGAGCCCTAGTTTGGGACAAGGTAAGAACATGAAATGAGGAGATCGCCGGAAAGGGGCAATCACTGTATATTACTGTGATGGCTTGTCGGCAGACAGGAGAGCCGCTGTCCGCCGACGACTACGCTTCCATCGGCGGCCAAGCTACCAAAGGTAGCCGCCGCCTACGCGCTGTTGAAGGTGTACTTGGCGGTAGCGGTGTTCGTAAGGGTGCCCGCAAACGAGGTCGTATCGGTAAACGTCGGGGTTCCGTCGATGACCGCCCCGGTAGCAAACTTGCCGTTGGAGGCGGTCCCCTTGACGGTAACGCCCATTGCGCCTGTCGTAATGGTGGAAGCCACCGACCCGGTCATGCCGCCGCAGTTGTACGCCGCCACAGGCAGGGTGATCGCCGTGTTCCACGTTCCCGCGATGAGGTTCTCCGTAGCGGTAACTTTGGCGATTGTAACGGCAATCGCTCCCATCCCGAACGTAATGTCGCCCACCACGTAAAGCATATCACTACCGGAGATTCCTGCAGCCGGGATAGTTGTTCCGGTTACTCCGGTAGTCGCGATGGTTACGTTACCCCTTACCGCCGCGCTTCTCTTTAATCCTCCGGGTAATCTGGGAACCCTTTTATTCGCATTCATCTGCGATTTCTTGTGATTTTTTCCTTTTTTCACGGTTTTTCCTCATCAGACTAAAGCGAAACCGCCACTCAGCGCCTTATATAGTATGGAGGTTTTTATATGCATAAACCGCGAAAGTTAGACCAGAACGTCTGGTATAAAGTAGGAACAGAGGTTAATATCGGCGAACCTTTATTCCAGTTGTCGTGGACGAAAGCGCTGTTCCACCGTATACTCCGCGAGATTAAGAAGCGTTATCCCTTTGAGATGCGCGGGCTCAAGCTTGAAGGGGCGTGGCTCACGTTTTACATCAAGCCCAAAGACGGCTTTATGCTGCCGCTGATAATGCAGCTGCTGAAACAAACGTTTTCCCTGCGGTTCAACATAATTGTGGGACGGAAGGGGCACGTTTGGGGAGAACGGTACGAGTCGGTAATCTTGGACGGGGAGCCGCCTGAGGATGAGGAAATGGCGGACTGGGCGGCTATAGACAAGTCGGCAAACACGCCGATACCGGGGGCGGCGGCCTATATCTTGAGTTGGGACAGCCTTAGGTCGCCCGGGATGACGATAACGACCCGGTTTTCGGCCCAAAACGCTTCTAAACCCGCATCTCCACCCGGCTAACCGCCCACTTTACGGCAAAAAGGGGATTACAGGCAGCCTCAAGCGTCCCAGCCCAGATGGCCGCAGGGGAGGTCTGTCTGCATCCGCAACATAAAGTTTGGAGCAGCCTCATCAAGGTAAACGTTCGTGCCTGTTCGTGTAGTTGCGGGCCAAAGGCCCGCTGATTACATTGTATTTCTATGCGTTTATCCCGGCTAAAACCTTACAAAACCACATTTTTTAGCGGAAGTGGGCACGGAAACTTGAGGTTTCTAGACAACTCTATTGTTGATCGTGATGAGGCTATCCTCAATAAGAACGTATGATCATCGCCAAAACACCGGCGATACATGCGTTTGTCGTGTAAATCGGCTTGTACGCAGGGTTTTCCGCCTGAAGTTTGATGCGGGAGTGTTCGCGGAAAAAACGCTTCAGCGTAAACTTCTCCCCAATGTCCGCCACGACAATTTCGCCGTTGTCCGCATAGTCTTTCTTTTCGATCAACGCCAAGTCGCCCGACAGGATACCCGCTCCAATCATGGATTCTCCATGCACCCGCATCGCAAAATACACGGCCCCTTTCTTCAACATCGACTCGGAAAGGCGCAACCAGCCGTCAATGTTTTCCTCCGACATAATCGGCATCCCTGCGGCAATATCGCCGACAATCGGAATATTCAAAAAATCGGGCGGGCAGTCTTCATCGTTTCTTATGACCTCTATCGAACGCGATGAATGTCCCTTTATCCGCACTGCGTCTTTTTTTGACAAGGCCAAAACATGGTCGTGCGCCGCTTTCGGCGTAATCAAAAACTGAACCGCGATCTCCCGGTTTGTCGGCGGATACCCGTGCGCCGCCCGATACTCCACCACAAAACGCAGAACTTCCGCCTGCTTTTCCGTTAACTCTTTCATCCCCTCCCCCTCTAGCTATATAAAACTTTTACTGCGCCTCAATATTACAAAAGACCGGTTTTGCGCAGTTTGATGTGCAAATTGCTGGGAAACACCCCGATCTCCTCAGCGGTTTTCGTTAAAGCGCCGCCGTTTTTTGCCAGATGATACTCCAGATACTGCCTTTCAAAGGCGGCCTTCGCCTCACCATAGCTCTTATCAAGTATATCATAGTCGGCGGTCTTTTGTCTAGTATTTTCCTCGTTTTTTCCGGCCATTTCGGATACGGAACGCAACACGTTGATGTCGATGAGCGCCGTGTCCCCGTGATCCGGCAGAAAAAGCGCGATCCGCTCGGCAATGTTCTTGAGTTCGCGGACATTACCGCTCCATTCCCTTTCAACGAGCATCTGTTCAGCCTCTCTACTCAGCACAACGCCGGACGGTACAGCTTCGCTTAAAAAGTACTTCAAAATAGGGATAATGTCTTCCCGTCTCTCGCACAGGGCGGGAACATGAACCGGTATCACGTTGAGGCGGAAAAACAGGTCTTCACGGAAACGCTGCGCTTTACATTCCCGCACAAGATCTTTGTTGGTTGCGGAGACGATGCGCACGTCAACGGTAATCGTTCGCTCTCCGCCCAAACGTTCGATTTTCTGTTCCTGAATCACCCGCAGCATCTTCGCTTGGGCGGAAAGCGACATATCGGCAATCTCGTCGAGAAAAAGGGTGCCGCCGTTTGCCATTTCAAAGCGGCCTTTCCGCAGGGAAGAGGCATCGGTAAACGCGCCTTTTTCGTGGCCAAACAGCTCGCTCTCGATGAGCGTGTCGGGGATCGCCGCGCAGTTTACCGCGATAAACGGCCCGTCTTTTCGTTTTGATGCCCGGTGTATCGCGCGCGCGACAAGTTCTTTTCCGGTGCCGTTTTCCCCGGTGATCAAGATACGGGCATCCGTCCCCGCCGCGTGGTCTATCACGTCTTTTACCTTTTGTATCGCGGGGCTGTCGCCGATGATGCGCTCTTCGCGCTTGCGCTGCTTCTTCAGCATGATGTTTTCTTCCCGAAGCCGGGACATATTTTGCGCGTTTCGCAGCGCGACCAGCGCTTTCTCAATCGACAAGGGCTTTTCCAGAAAATCAAACGCCCCGGCCTTTATCGTCCGCACCGCAATATTGATGTTCGCGCGTTCTGACATCATGATGACTTCAACGCCGGAAAACGTCTTTTTTATCTTTTCGAGCACCTCTATCCCGCCCATGACAGGCAGCGTAACTTCGAGAAACACAACGGCAATCGGCTTCTCCTCGATGAGTTTTATGCCGGTTGCCGCATCCCCGGCGGAAAAGACCGCCATTCCCTCGTCCTCAAAGACCGCCGCAAGAGTATCGCAAACGTCTTTTTCGTTGTCAATAATCAAGACAGCGGTGTTTTTTTTCATGACCTTTCGTCTTCCCTGTATATCCGTCTATTCCAAAACACGTTAATAGTGAATAGTGGACATTATTCACTATTCATTATCCATTATTAGGGGATGCCTTGCTAGGGGGAACTTAATTACAGGGAACCATAGGCGAACACAGATAGGTACAGATGAACACGGATTAAGAGATGCGCGGTGTGAAAAATCTGCGTACATCCGCGTCCATCTTTGTCGCCATTTATGGCACTGTCCGCGGTTAAAGGCGATTAATCCGTCTTGGTTTTCAGCACGGCGAGGAAAGCGGACTGGGGGAGTTCCACATCGCCCACCATCTTCATACGCTTCTTGCCTTCTTTCTGTTTTTCGAGCAGTTTTCGTTTGCGGGTTACGTCGCCGCCGTAGCACTTGGCAAGCACGTCCTTGCGGAGCGGGTTGATCGTCTCGCGGGCGATGATCTGCGAACCGATGGCCCCCTGAACCGGAATCTTGAACATCTGGCGCGGAATCTCGTCACGCAGCCGCGCACAGATAACACGCGCCCGATCGTAGGCGGAGGGTTTGTAGACAAGCTGGGAGAGCGCGTCCACCGGCTTCCCGTTGAGCAGAATGTCCAGTTTGGCAAGCTCAGCCGGCTTGTAAGCGGAAACATCGTAGTCAAACGAGGCGTAACCCCGGCTGATACTCTTGAGGCGGTCGTAGAAATCGAACAGCACCTCGGCAAGCGGCATATCATAGATCAGCTCCACCCGCTTCTCGTCAAGATAGTTCATCGCGGTCTGTACGCCCCGCTTCTCCGTACACAGCGTCATGATGTTGCCCAGAAACGTGGCCGGCGTGATGATCGAGGCGCGAATGTAGGGCTCCAGCGCGCTCTCGATCAGGCCCTCGTCCGGGTAGTCCTGCGGGTTATCAACCTCGATATGTTCCCCGCCCCGCAACGTGATCTCGTACTTCACCGAGGGCGCGGTAAAGATGATGGCCTGGTTAAACTCGCGTTCGAGCCGTTCCTGCACGACTTCCAGATGGAGAAGGCCGAGAAACCCGCAACGGAACCCGAAGCCGAGAGCCAACGATGAATCTTTTTCATAGACCAGCGAGGCGTCGTTCAGTTTCAGCTTTTCAAGACTCGTCTTCAGTTCCTCGTAATCGTTGGAATCGAGGGGATAAAGAGAAGAAAACACGAACGGCTTCACCTCGCGGAAACCGGGAAGCGCCGCCGCGCAGGGCCGGGCCGCGTCCGTCACCGTGTCGCCCACCCGCACGTCGCCCACCGTCTTGATCCCCGCAATAATATAGCCCACGCCGCCCGCCCGCAACAGGGAACACTCGTCCAGCGTTACCTTGAAAAGCCCGACACTTTCCACCTCATACTCGGCCCCGTTTGACATGAAACGAATCTTCTGCCCCTTCTTCACCGCGCCGTCAAAGAGCCTGATATGCACCACCACCCCCCGGTAGGGATCGTAGTGGCAGTCGAAAATCAGCGCGCGAAGCGGGGCCGCCTCGTCCGCCTGAGGCGGCGGAATAAACGCGACAATCGCCTCAAACAGTTCGTCAATCCCCGTCCCCTGCCGCGCCGACACGAGGAGGGCCGCGTCCGAATCAAGCCCCAAGTCCTTGTCAATCTGCCGTTTGACCGACGGAATATCCGCAGCCTGCATATCAATCTTGTTGATAACCGGAATAATCTCCAGCCCCTGCTCCAGCGCGAGATACATATTGGACAGCGTCTGCGCCTGCACCCCCTGCGTCGCGTCTATGAGGAGCAGCGCCCCCTCGCAGGAACTAATCGCCCGCGACACCTCGTAACTGAAATCAACGTGCCCCGGCGTATCGACAAAGTTGAGCTCATACCGCTCCCCGTCCTTCGCCGTGTAAGGGATCGTTACCGCCTGACTCTTGATCGTGATCCCGCGTTCCCGCTCGATGTCCATCGTGTCGAGAATCTGGTCCTGAAAGTCGCGTTCATCAACGATATGCGCCTTCTGAATGAGCCGGTCGGCGAGCGTAGACTTCCCGTGGTCGATATGCGCGATGATGCAAAAATTGCGTATATTCATGTATCCAACAAGATACCGGGAGACGCGGCGGAGGTCAAGTGATGAGTAATAACAAGGTGGGGGAAGCCTCCCACTGTCAACAACTTAAGCAACAAAGACGGCGGGGCACTCACGGTACTATTTACTGTGGCAGCATGCCGGCGGGCCGGAGAGTCACCGCCTGCGGGCACAACGCCGCCCGCAGACAGCGGTTCTCCGGCCAGATGACTATACTAACATGGTACGGCTCGTTGGACGGAGGGCTGTTTAGTTATCTTATCGGCGGGGGACACGATGCCGTTAGGGACGGGTTCCTGCGGCAGAGGACTGCCCTAACCCTATGGCGCGGAAAGTTTTTACCGGCAGACGCGCGTCCCGCCGCCAGTCCCTCTGTTTTGTCGGCCTTCAATACCGCCTAAAAAGCCGGCAGATTATCAAACCGGCACCTGTCCAGCGGCCGCCCCAATAGCAAGCCTATCGTACGGGAGTGTCGCTGCCGGAGAGCGGCGTTACTGCCGAAGGCGGCGCCGCCACATGAGGCAGTACAACCGTACTCCGGCAGTGGGTTGGATAATAACACGACTGTGGTATTTGTTGTAGCTTGATTGACACGGGTGGAAACACCGGCTTATGTTTGCCGATGTTTCTCCTTTTTTCCGTGCCATATTCTATAGATTTTAGGCGATATTCTTTAGGCTCCGGGGCATTGTCTCAAGACAACGGGTCATTCTGCCTCCCGAATGGCTCGTTCTTAGTTAAAAATGCCCCGTTTCTAGTTAAGAATGACTCGTTCTTAGTTGAATTTGTTCAAAGTCGTCATAAGATCAAGCCAAACGTTGCACCGGGGGCGTTGCGGAGGCGGGTAGACCTTCCTTGCGGCCGTCTTGGACCGAGAGCGTCGAGTCTTGCTGGAACCCCCTTTGGGCCGTGATCCGGAACGGTTATCCCGGCGGAGACGCGGGGTCAGCTGCGTTTCGAGCCGAAAACCGGGCCGTTATCGTCATCCCGGGCGACCTAAGGCTGTCCCAACTTAAGATGTAGGCCGCCGCCCCCGCTA
>JAIRNN010000016.1 GCA_031257995.1 Spirochaetaceae bacterium
TTTTTTTTCCTGAACAATACTCTTTTTAACCCTTTTTAGGGCGGTTTGCCGGGCTTCCGGTAACGTCTGCCGCCACGAACTGAATTGAAGCCGGTTTTCTTTTGAGAACCTTTTTTCCGGGCAGGGCGGATGCGCCGTCTTTAACCAGGGTGTCTTCCGCCCGTTGGACGGACAGGCAGGCCGCGCCCTTGCGGACACCGTATTCGGCCGCGATACTGTCCATGGTACGGCACTCCCGCAGGTATTTCAGGGTAATATACAGCTTGTCTTTGACCGTCAGTTTTGGCGGTTTGCCGCCTTTCTGGCGCAAAACACCGTATTCCCTTTGGGAAACCGGCAGCATTTTTTTGAAGGTATCAGGTTTCACCCCGTACAGCCGTTTAAAAAGAACCGCTTTGGCATCCTCTGCCTTTTTCCCTTTTCCATACTGTCATTATAACATCTTTGATGTTATTAAACAAGTCTAATGAAGAATGCCGGTTTGATAGCCGATCGAACTTGCGGGTAATCTGTTGACCTTATTCATTATCCTTTTTCAATTTTCTATTTTCCATTCGCGCAACGCGCGCTCCGTACCATACATGTTCTGCTAATTCTCGTTCCTTCTTCATACCCTTATATATGCGATTGAGTGGCGGTTTTGCTTTAATCTGACACGAAAAAAGCGCGAAAAGGCGAAAAAACTTTGAAGTTTTTGAAACGGCCTCATCAAAGCAAAAGGGTAGGCGGGGAGATTTTCGGTACCTTGTGGGTACATTTTATGCTATGCGTTTATCCTATAGGAAAAGAAGTGGGGGTGGCGGAAGACGGCGTTCCGGGCATAGCGGAACCACAGCCCGGAACACCGTCTGAAGACAGGGGGAGCCGCGTCAAACAAAGGCCGCATTCAAACAGAATACGCCCGTTTTTTGAATTTGCCGTGCTTCCCCTTTTGAATACCCAACGCCCCCTAACTTTTCAATATCTCAAGCGCCTCGTTCCGGTAGCAGTCCATGACGTAGGGGATGCCGGTTACGCGGACGCATTCTTCGGTCAGGGACATGAGGTCTTGGCGGTCCAAGGTGGAGATGTGAAAACGGCGCGCGCCGGCCATGAGCTGCTGGAGCCCGACACGGAGTTTGTCGGCGTAACTGTAGATGCCGATGGCTCCGAGAGGGATGTTTTTGATTTCCGCTGCGCCCACGAGGTCTTTCACGCGCTCATAGTTGATGAAGATTTCTTCCGGCGTGGAACCGAACTCGGCGACGCTCTTGGGAAGGCTGCCCTCTTTGAGCCACTGACCGATGTTTTTGCCCACCATGCCGGGGATCATCAGCGCCCGGCCCATACAGACGGCCTTCACGTAGGGCGCGCCTAAGGCGAGGACCTTGAAGACATGGTCTTCCGTGCTGAAACCGCCCGCGAAGGCCAAGTCGGGGACACGCTCGCCTCGCGCGGCGAGGATTGAGGCGTACTCGTAGGCCGCGCTGTGTAAGTAAATCGAGGGAACGCCCCACTCCTCCATCATGCGCCAAGGGCTCATCCCCGTGCCGCCGGACGCGCCGTCTATCGTGAGGAGGTCGATCTTTGCGCGGGAACAGTACTTGACTGCTTGGGCCAGCTCTTTCAGGCTATACGCGCCGGTTTTCAGGGTAACGCGCTTGAAGCCCAATGCATGAAGCCGCTCGACTTCTTGCAAAAAGCCTTCCTCGGAAACGAATCCGAGACGGCTGTGGCGTTCAAACTCTTTGAATGCCCCGTCCTGCCAGGAAGCCGCCACCACCGGGTCGGATGGATCGGGCGTGACAATGTAGCCCCGTTTCTGGAGTTCCAGCGCCCGCTCCAGTTGAGCCACCTTAATCTCGCCGCCGATACACTTCGCGCCCTGACCCCACTTGAGCTCGATCGTCTCGATGCCGTGCTTGTCGATAATGTACTCCGCCACGCCGAGGTTCGTGTCCTCCACATTCATCTGGATGAGGATCTCCCCGTAGCCTGTATGGTAACGCTTGTACGCCTCGATACGCCGGTCCATGTCCGGAGCTTTTTTCACCTTCTTGCCGGCACTCAGCTCCAAGCCGGGATCGATGCCGCAGACGTTCTCCCCGCAGACAATCGTCACCCCGGAAATAGCCGCGCCCACGGCAAAATGCTCCCAGTTTTTGCGGGCGATCTCCGTGGAGCCCAGTGCCCCCGTAAACACGGGAACCTTCATCCGCACCTTCCGATCCCAGCCGTACTCCGTCTCCGTGCCGACCAGCGGGAATCGCGCCGTATCAGGCCCCGCCTCCACCCCTTCGGGCAACCCGCGCGCGCCTTGGGCATAGCCCTGAATGTTAAGGTGGGAATAATCCACCGGGTAATCTTTGTCCCCTCCGGCAGTCACGTCGCCGAAAGGCCCCGGATAGATCAGCTCCCGCCCCCGAAACGAAGCGCGAAACACCTCGCAATTCCCCTGACACCCGTCAACACACCGGGAACACAACCCGCTACCCGGCACCACACTTCGCGACCGGTTCGCGGACCGCGTAGCGTCATTACTGTTTGGTCGTTGTAAATTCATACGGTTTTCCCAATCCTTAATTTCCGTTTATTACCGTCTTATTACTGTTTTTAGACAGAAATTTCATTATAACGCCCCTCTGTAAAGAAAGCAAGAAAAAGTTTTATGCTGTCAGCAATTCCGATTTCGGGAAAATTCAGGATCTGCTATAGTTTTAGCAGTGCTCCTACCAAGAAAATATAATGGGGGAAGTCGCGGCTACTTCGTTGCCGACCCCTCGCTCCGGCCCGCTCTCCGGTCGATACGTTCACGCCTAAAGGCGCGTCCGCACCTCCCTCCGTTTGGTCCTCCGCTACCCCCTCTGCGGGGGACACCCCATATGCGTTTACTTAGGGACAAGGAGCCTGTAAAGTGCCGGGAGCCGTTTTCTTTTAGAATTGGCACAAAGAGCAGCGATTCGATGAATGTTTTCAAACATATCCAGAAAGGA
>JAIRNN010000137.1 GCA_031257995.1 Spirochaetaceae bacterium
GTCGTATTTCTTCGCCTCAAGTCCCACGAGAATTGCGCGGAACTCTGCCGTTTCCAGCACAAACTCATACTGGGGAAGAATCTCGTCAACCGCCTTCAGCACGTCGATCTCATAGCCCGCCAGCTCTCCTTTCTCATCCAGGAAACAAAAGCCCTTAAAGACGTTCCCCGTACCGACCACGACTTTTCGGGGCGCATCCACACTTGACTGAGCCGCCGCCGTGTCCTTGCCCTTGCAACCGGTCAGCATAAACGCGGCCAGCATGAAGGCAGCAGTCAAACCCGATAAAATATGAAACTTGTTCATAGAACCTCCATAAATCCTATAAATAATAGGGGAAGTCTCCCCCTTCGCTCCAGCCCGCCGCCCGCAAGCGGGCTTATGGTCTTACGCTATCCCCCTCTAGGGGCTCCGCCCCAAGGTGTCCTTTGGACACCCGGCATCATAGATGCTCCGCCCCCGGCTTTAATCACAGACTTCATAAGGAACCACACATTCTGCTAAATTCTCTTTGACGCATATGCGCGATGTACCTGCTCGTATTCCGACCTCATTCAAACTGCGGATAAAGCCGTTTAAGTTTAATGCGGGCTCGGGCGGCAGTAAAACGCCGGTTGATTTTATAGGATTCCTTGTTGCGTCTCTCGTTTTATGCCGCCGTTTCTTCGTTCTATCGTGGGTATATGCCACAACTGCCCATAGTTGGTTGTCACATTCAGTCCTGTCATGTTAAGCCATCTCCCATGCTTTGGGGTATAGTGGATTTCTCTTCTTGTTCCGCAATCGTCTCGCCTCGTCCGCAGGAAAGGTCTCATACAGGGACGCGATATTGTGAGTGTTAAGATTGTCCATAACCAGCGCAATTTTTTCAGCCCGGGGAAAATCTTCATCCACAAGCCGCTTTATCTGTGCCGCCCAATCCTTGCGGGTCCACCGTTCCATTATCTCCGCCCTCCTGTAGCCATCGCGGAGCTGCAAACATGAATATGCCACAGGTCCCGTTGCGACTGTCAAAACAGGCCGGTTTTCCCGGCAACGGCAGACGTGTCTCTCCTGTCAACTGCTTCGGGCACTCGTCCATACACACCAGCTTTTTATTGGGTGGATACATCCAGTACGGCCTCCATGCAGGCTGCGAACTCCGCGTTCGCTTTCGGCGGTATACGCCATTCCCGATCGGCGAGCCACTGTTCCAGTTGCCGCTCGCCGTCGTGTTGTTTTACCGTGTGCTCAGTGAGGCGGGCACAACCATAGTTGTGCTAGAGCGTTTCGGCTTCGAGTTGCGCGGGCTTAAACTCGAAGGGGCGCGGCTCACGTTCTACATCAAGCCCGACAACGGCTTGGAACTGCCTGAGATAATGCAGTGGATTAAGCAAACGTTTTCGGCCCGTTTCAACTGGCTGACGGGGAGGAAGGGGCACGTTTGGGGAGACCGGTACGAGTCGGAGATTTTGGAGGGGGAGCCGCCCGATTGGACGAAAACGGTGGACTGGGAGGCGGTAAACGCGGAGGCGGACAAGCCGATGCCGGCGGACACCACCTACACGCTGACTTGGGTCAGCCCCCGCTTGCCCGGGGTAACGATAACGACCGAGATTTCGGTGAAAAACGTTCCCAAATCCCCGCCACCGTCCGCCTAACCGCCCCGGATCACGGCTAAAAAGGGGTTTCAGACAGTCTCAAAGCTCTCGGCCCGATGGCCGTGAGAAGAACTCTGCCCCCGCCCCAACCACAGGCCCTCCAATCACGGCCTCAACCACGGCTGAATCACGATTAGCCACCGATAAATGGACAATCTGTGGGCCGTTGTACCCATTCATAGGGGAACATTGCGGCAATTGCCGGCCCCTCGCTCCGGTACAAGCTCAAAACTTGGACTGTCTTCCGGCATCCACCTCTGCGGGGACAGCCCCCGCCAGCTAGGGGTCAACCCCCTCTCAACGACCCGGTTCCAATCACGGCCTCAATCACATTCAGGCACAGATGGTTAATGGGATTGAGACCGTGTGATAAAGGCCAGGGGCGTTTCCCTTCGGGGGGATTGATAATGGAAAATTGAAAATGGATAATGCCGGGGTCTTAGGGGCGGAGCCCCTAGGAGAGGGGGCAGCGTATGACCAAACGGAGGGAGGTGCGGACACGCCTTTAGGCGTGGGCGTATCGACCGGAGAGCGGGCTGGAGCGAGGGGGAGACTTTCCCCTTTTTCACTCATCGCTTGCTACTCACCTCTACCCGCGCCGCGTCCTTGAGCGTGTAGGGCTTGCCGTAAACATGGACGGTCTTTTCGGTGCCGCTTACCAGCGTCAAGGTGACGGCGGTTTGGTTTATGGCGATTTGGATGCGGCTGTCGTGGCAGGCGATGTTGAAGCGGAGGGCGCGCCAGCGTTCCGGGAGGCGGGGGTTGAGAACGGGGCCCGTTTCTGTGATGCGGAGGCCCGCGAAGCCGTGGACGATGGCCATCCAGACACCGCCCATATTGGCGGTGTGGATGCCGTCTTTGGTGTTGCCGTGGGTGTCGGCGAGGTCCAGCAGGGCGGAGTTGCCGAAGTAGGCGGAGGCTTTGTCGGGGTAGCCGAGGCGGGAGGCGGCGATGCTGAAGACGCAGGCGGAAAGGGACGAGTCGTGGGTGGTGATGGCCTCGTAGTAAAGAAAGGAGTTGCGGACAGTTTTTTCGTTTTCGCCACCCTCGCCGCCCTCGAAGATGACGTGGGCCAGCACGGTGTCCGCCTGTTTGCAGACTTGGTGGCGGTAGAGGTGCAAGGGGTGGTAGTGCAGCAAGAGGGGAAAGTCTTCCGGCGGGGTTTCGGCGAGGTCCCATTTCTTCTTGGCAAGGAACGAGTCGTCTTGGGGGTTTATGTCCAGCGCCTCGTCGTAGGGAAGATACATGGCCTTCCCCGCCCGGTCAAACGCGGCGATCTCCGTCGAGGTAAGGCCGATCTTTCCGGCAAGCGCGTCCAGCCGTCCCGCATCTTTCAGCAGGGCGTAAAAGCGCGTTGCCCAACGCAGATTGAACTGGGCGGACCGGTTGGTGAAGTAGTTGTTGTTCACGAGGCAGGTGTATTCGTCGGGGCCGGTTACGCCGTGAATCTCGAAGCGGCCCCGGTGCCACGAACCGGCATCCAGCCAGAGCCGGGCGCATTCGAAGACGATCTCCGCGCCCTTTTCCGCGATGAAGGCGAAATCCCCGGTAGCGAGGTAGTAGGAGACCACCGACCACGCGATGTCGCCGTTGATATGGTATTGGGCCGTCCCCGACGGGAAGTAGCCCGAACACTCCCGGCCCATGATGGTGCGCCAGGGAAAGAGCGCCCCCCGCCGATGGCCCAGCAGCCGGGCGTTCTTCCGCGCCTCGTCCAGAGTAGCGTAACGGAAGGCGATACAGTTCCGGCTCAACTCCGGCACGGTGAGCGTGAAAAAGGGCTCGATGTACATCTCCGTGTCCCAAAAATAGTGCCCCTCGTAGCCTTCGCCGCTCAAGCCCTTCGCGGCAATGTTGCAGTGGGCATCCTTTCCGGCGGACTGCAAAAGCTGGTATAAGTTGTACGCAACCGCCGTGTTGAGAGCTTCGTCCCCCTCGATTTCCAGCAACGCCTTGTCCCAGAAAGCCGCTAGATACGCTTCCTGTTCGCGGTAGATACGTTCGGGGCCCGCTCCGACGGCGGCCTTGAGTTCGCGCCGGGCTTGGGCCTCACAGTCGGCAACCCTGAGACTGTCGGTGAACACGCAGTACTTCAGAAGCCGCGCCGTCTCCCCTTGCTCAACGGCAACGGCGATTTCCGTTTCGGTGCCGTGCCCGCATTGCCGGGAGACGTGCTTTTGAGGGACAAGGTTCCCCGCTGTTGCCAAGACGTGGGTAACGCCTGAACAGACCCGCAGCCCCGATCTCGCGGTATCGCTCGTAACAAACGAGGCGCTTCCCCCGATTGCCCCGATTGCCCCGATTGGCTTGATAGCCCCGATTGACTCAATAACAACCCCCGCCGGCATCAAGTGACGGACACTTTCCGCCGCGACACGGGGGTCGTCGGGGTTGCTGTAGTTGAGCACGTCCCCCCGATGAGACGAGACGAAGCGGAGGACGGGAGAGCAGTTGACCGCCCGTACCGTGTAATCAATGAGAAAGAGGGAGAGCCGCATGAAAGAGGCGGTGCGGCGGACCACGATCTCTATCTCCTTGTCCGCCTGAGAACGCCAGAGGACGCGCCGCTCGGTCCAGCCCTTGTCCATATTCAGTGTCCGCTCCCCTTCAAGAATGGTCCCGCTCCACAGACTCAACTCCTCATCGTCGACAAAGAGCCTGATCCCCTGCGTGTCCGCCACGTTCAGCATCGTTTGCTTTTCCTCGATGAGGCCGCAGAGTTTCTCCGCCTGCTTCATCTCGGCGAAGTCATAAAAGCCGTTGATGTAGGCGCCCCGGACGCTGTTCACGCCGGGGGCATATCCTTCCTCGAAGGCCGCGCGAACTCCGAGGTAGCCGTTGGCGTTGTGAAAGAGCGTCTCGTGCAAGAGGAGGTCTTGCGGGTTGGTGCTGAGAGGGATGGTGTAACGCATTACTTGACCGCCCCGGCCGCGACGCCTTTGATGATGTATTTCTGGGAGAAGATGTAAAACAAGATGACCGGAATGATGGTCAGCATAAGCCCCGCCATCGCCATGTTCCACTGTATCGTAAACTCGCCGAAGAACGAGGCGGTCGACAGCGGGATCGTCCGGTTCGCCTTGCTCGTCAAGACCAGAGACGGGAGGAGGTAATCGTTCCATATCCAGATCACGTCCAGTACCATCACGGTCACGGTAACGGGCTTGAGCAGGGGAAAGACCACGCGCCAGAACACGCCCCAGCAGGAACAGCCGTCTATGGTGGCCGCCTCCTCCAGAGAGAGGGGCACGGACTTGATGAAGCCGTGGAACAGGAACACCGCCATGCTCGCCCCGAACCCGATGTTCATATAGACAAGCGCGCCCAGCGTGTCGATCATCGGCAGCCCCAGAGCGTTCTTCGCGCCGCCCATGACTTGCATGAGGGGCATCATCAGTGTCTGGAAGGGGATCAGCATTGTTGTTACAAAGACCATGAAGATGAAGCGGGATAGCCTTGTGTTCCGGCGTACCAGCATCCACGCGCACATGGACGAAAGCACCACGACAAAGAAGAGCGAGACCACCGTCACGGCAAGCGAATTGAACAGGGCTTGCAGGAAGTTCATCCGGCGCATGGCGTTGGCATAGTACTGGAAGCTGAACGTTTTGGGGAACGCGAGGACGTTTTCATATAGTTCCGCCCGGTTCTTGAAGGAGTTCACGAGGACAATATAGGCCGGGAACAGATAGAGCAGACAAAAGAGAAAGAGCAACGCGCCAAGAAGCGTGTTCTTGCGATTGTTAAGTAAAGTCGCTGGTGTCATTTCGGTTTTCATTTCATCTCCACCTCACGTTTCTTAGTGATACTTACTTGGACGGTAGTCACCGCCGCCACGATAACGAAGAAGACGATGGCTTTTGCCTGACCGTAGCCGTAGTTGTTCAAGAAGAATATCTCGTGATAGATGTTCATCGCAAACAACTCGGTCGAGTTGTAGGGTCCGCCGCCGGTGAGCGAGAGGTTTACGTCAAATATTTTGAAGCAGTAGGACAAGGAGAGGAAAAGGCACACCGTAAACGACTGCATAATCAGGGGAAAGCGTATCCTGAAGAGGGTGGTGAAGAAGCCCGCGCCGTCAACGTGGGCCGCCTCGATCACCTCGTCGGGGATGGACTGGATACCGGTGATATAGATGATCATGATGTACCCCGCCATCTGCCAAGTGGTTACGATGGAAAGCCCGACGAGGGCCATCTGCGGGTCGAGCAGCCAGTTGAAGAAGATGCCCGTGAGCCCCGTTGCCTCGCCGATCGCCTTGAACGCATCGCCCAAGATGAACTTCCAGACATACCCCAGAATGAGGCCGCCGATCATGTAGGGCGCAAAGAGCATAGCCCGCGCCGCGTTGCGCACTTTCAGCTTCGTGGTTACGAGAAGCGCGAAGGCGAGCCCCAGCACATTGATCACGGTAATAGAAAGAATCGTGAACACCCCGGTATATCCCGCCGACGCGAGGAACCGCGTGTCGGCAAAGAGCCGTGCGAAGTTGTCCAGCCCCACAAACACTTTCGGGTTCAGCGGCAGCCCGTCCCAAGAGAAAAAGGCGTAACCGATCCCGATGACGAACGGCACCAAGACCACCGTCGCGAACACCGCCAAAAGCGGCCCCGTAAAAAGCGCGTACCATCCCGCGCTCCGTAACTGTTTCATAATGTGAACCTCCATAATTTACTCAATCGTATCATGTTTTTATCAATACCTTGCCGGCAAATCGGCATATCTAAAGTGGCTAGAGATTAGTGGTTAGGGGATAGTAGCACCCAAGCCTCATTGCTCCTTTCGTGATGAGCCTGATCGCGCCTATCGAAACCAGCCGGTTTCGCCTATCGGAACCAGCCTAGTATCGCCTGTCGATACTAGCCTAGTTTCGTCCATCGATACTAGGCTAGTTTCGTCCATCGATACTAGCCTAGTTTCGTCCATCGATACTAGCCAGTTTCGCCTGTCGATACCAGCCTGATTCCGGGTATCGGAACTAGCCGATTCCGGGTGCCGGAACTAGCCGATTCCGGGTGCCGGAACCAGCCTCGTAGCGGCTATCGCTACCAGCCAGTAGCGGCTATCACTACTAGCCTCGTAGCGGCTATCACTACTAGGCTTGTAGCGGCCATCGCTACTAGGCTTGTAGCGGCCATCACTACGAGCCGGACAGGGATGGCGGGGGCTGCTATGTCGACCGGCATACGCACCCTGTGTCGGACGACATACGCTATCCCCTCCCTCAGAATGGGGGCAACCGCTCTTTCTTACACAACGCCCCCAAGGGAGGCCCCCTATCTGTTGTTAGCCGTGGCCCAGGCTTTATCCAGGGCGGCGAGGAACTCGGCCTCGGTCATCTGGGACGCGAAGAACTGCTGGGCGACGGGGGCCAGGTGAACCTCAATGATGCCCGCAGGCCAGTAGTTAAAGGCCCAGGGAAGGATCTTGCCGGAGGACGCGAACCGCGACACGTCGGCGGAGAGGGGGTCCAGAGAGGGGGCAGCCGCGCCGCTTACCACGGGGATAAACTGGAACTCGTCGTAGAGGTAGCGTTTCCCGGTTTCGCTGGTATAAAGCCACTCGATGAAGGCATTGGCGCGGGCCTTCCGGTCTTCCGACACTTGGGAGTTGACGCACCACCACGAGGGCACGCCCACGGCGAGTTTGTCGTTTCCGGCGAGGGGCAGGGGCATGAAGGCCATCGGGAAATCCACCGCGTAATCGGCGAACATGGGGTACGCCCAGTTTCCCTGATGGATCGCCGCCGTCTTGCCGGTGGCAAAGTCGCCGCACTCCCGGTCGTAGTTTACCTCCAGCGGATTGTAGGAATAGTCCCTAATGGCCGTCATGAAGCGGGCAAACTCCACGAATTCGGGGGTGTCCGACATGGCAACCTCGCCCTTGTTGAGGCGGTCGATGAAACCGCGCGCGTCGCTCTGGAGGGCGAAGGGGGTGTTGAGGATGTGGCCGATGAGGAAGTAGGCTTCTTGGGAGAGGCCCACGCCGTTGATCCCCTTGGCTTTTTGTTCCCGCATCATGGCGGCGAAGGAGTTATGGTCGGTGACGGTGGAAGCGTCGATGAGGTTCTTGTTGTAAACGAGGCCGAAGGCTTCCACAGTGTAGGGGATGCCGATCACCTTGTTCCCCGTCTTGCCCAAGAGGTCCGGGGCGATCCTTCCGGCAATCGAAAGGCGGCCCAAATCTTCAAGGTAGTTGGCAACCTGCCCAATCTCCGCATCGGTGCGGAGGTTGAAGATGTCCGGCCCTTGATTGTTGGACAGCCGGTTCCTGAGTTGCAGGAAGTAATCGTCCCCGGTAGTACTCCATACCTCGACTTCGACCCCCGTCTCCTTCTGATAGGCGGCGGCGGCTTCCTCAAGCTGAGATGTAATCTCGACTTTGGACTGGAAGATGATGAGCTTGTTTTCATCGGCGCTTTTCTTGGCACACCCGGCAAACGCGATAAGACTCAACCCGACAAACACGAACACGATAGACTGAATTATTCGTTTCATAAAACCCTCCATCATAAAACCCTCCATAGGTAATAAATGTAAATGCTAAAACGTTTCCGCTAAGTAAAACGTTTTATTAGAGTATATTACACAAATTATGCTCTGTCAAGAAAAATCTTTAAGAAAAAGTGAAAAAACTTTAAAATTTACTCCTTGATTTTGTCATAGTAGTAAAAACGAGTGCTTGTTTTATGGAGAATGAAGTAAAATTTACTATCCATTTACACTACTCACATTGATGGGGGCAGACGGCGCGGAATGGGGAGAGGGGAAGGTGTAGCCGGACTAGGCGGACAGAGCCAAGAGCCGCCGTTAGGCGGCGAAGCGTGAACAGATCTGTTAGGCGCAATTTGGGGTGCTTTTATAACCTTTTTCCCTTTATTTCACAACTCCGGCTTTTCCAAAAAGTCTTCAAGGGATGGATAGAGATCTGTTTCTTCCGCCTTAAGCAGGAAAACTAAACAAACCACACCTTCATCAAAACCCCGGCTCAGTTATTGTGTGGAGGGCTCCACGCTGTACCTGCTCGCACCCAGCGGGGAGACTGCGATTGACATCGCTACGGTAACGTTAGAGAATAATGTCCCCAAAGGTTTGGTAAAGGTGGAGCCCGACCCGCAACTCGCGGGGGCTTGGCGAAGGAGGGAACCCCCGCTATTTTTGTGCTGAATGTCGGCGGCAAGGGAGCTTTCCATGTCTGCGGAAAGACGCTTAACACTAACGGCGTACCGACGGAGACAGTAGTCTGCTCGTGCCATACCTATAATTTTCCCTTTTCCCTTATCCATTTACAATTCCCCGCAGGGGAATCCCCCACCTTATCTTTTCTCTGCGATTCCGCTAGACTAGAGGCATGAATAGTGCGCTTGTCAACCTCACGGAGAGGGGCTTTCTTCAGCAGTGTACGGCGATTGATTCGCTTTCGGACCTGTGCGATAAGGAGCCGGTTGTGTTTTATGTCGGCGCGGACCCTACGGGGAGGAGTCTGCACATCGGGCACATGGTGCCGTTTTTTGCGTTTCGCCATCTGATGGACGCGGGGCACAAGGGGCTCGCGCTGATCGGCGGCGGCACGGGGCGTATTGGCGACCCTTCCGGCAAGACGGAGACGCGGAAAATTCTCCCCACCGAACAACTGAACAGCAATGTCGAGGCAATCAAGGCCCAACTGGACCGGTTTCTGGGATTTGACTGGAAGAGGGCGCAGCCGGTGAACAACTGGGACTGGTATGTCCGGCTTAACTATATCGACTTCCTGCGCGAGATCGGCGTTCATTTCTCGGTGAACCGGATGCTGTCTTTCGAGGCGTACCGGAAGCGGTTCGAGACCGGGCTTTCGTTCCTTGAGTTTAGCTACCAGCTCCTGCAAAGTTATGACTTTCTCGAACTCTACCGGCGTTACGGGTGCCGTCTGCAAATCGGCGGCGACGACCAGTGGGGGAACATCGTGGCGGGGATCGAGCTCATCCGCCGCGTTGAGGGGGCGACGGTCTTCGGCCTCACGTTTCCGCTGGTGACGACGAGCGACGGCAAGAAGATGGGGAAGACGGAAAAAGGCGCAATATTTCTCGACCCGGAACTCACGTCTCCCTATGACTTTTTCCAGTATTGGCGCAACGTGAGCGATGCCGATGTCAGGCGGTTCCTCCTCATGTTTACGTTTCTCCCGAAAGACGAGTGCGAGGCGCTGACGGCTCCGGGCAAAAATCCGAACGAGGCGAAAGAGCGTCTGGCCTACGAGGTTACCACGCTGATTCACGGCAGGGATGAGGCGGACAAGGCCCTCTCCGGCGCGAAGGCGGCGTTTAGCGGCGGGGGCGACCGGAGCGCGATGCCGACAGAACGGCTTCCCCGCAGACGGTTTGAGACACGCGGTTACAACATCGTCGACCTCTTTTTCAACGCGAAGCTCTGCGCGACCAAGAGCGATGCCCGCCGTTTGGTTCAACAAGGGGGCGCATTCGTGTCTGACAAGAACGGCGAGCTTGCCGCGATCACCGGGGTGAAAGACCATATTGACGCGCGCCGTCTTGACGCTTCGGGCGAGCTCGTGTTACGCGCCGGGAAAAAGCGGTACTGCCGCGTGGTTACGATATGAATCATGGTTATCCACGGCCCGGATGAACACGAAAAGCACAGAGTGAAAGTAAAAATCCGTATACATTTGCCTTATCCGCGGGGTTATGGCTAAACTGTGATGGCACAGGATAGGAGTGGGGGTGGCGGAGGACGGCGCAAAACCACAAGCCCATAAGCAGACGCGGCGGCTTGTGGTTTTGCGATGGCTGGAGACAGGGGGAGCAGCGTCGTTAAAGGGCTTGAACGAAGTCAGATTACCGTTTTCACGGCGGTGGCGGCGCTTCCCCTTTTGCTGTATTAAGAGGAGATTCTATGAGTGAAGTCAGGATCGCGTTTTTTGACGCGAAACCGTATGACAAAAAGAGTTTTGACAAGGCGAACGAAAAGTTTGGGTTCGCGATAACGTATCTGGAGGCCCGGCTGGACGCGCGGTCGGCGGAGTTGGCGCACGGGGCCGATGCGGTGTGCGCGTTTGTCAATGACCGGGTTGACGCGGAGGCGGCGGCCATTCTCGAACACGGGGGGATTAAGCTGGTCGCGCTGCGGTGCGCGGGATACAACAACATCGACTTGAAGGCGGTTTGGCAAAAGATTCACGTCGTGCGGGTTCCCGCCTATTCGCCCTATGCGGTCGCCGAACATGCGGCGGCCCTGCTTTTGACGCTGACACGGCACATTCATCAGGCGTACAACCGGGTGCGCGAAGGTAATTTTCTGCTCAACGGCTTGATTGGCCGCGACTTGCACGACAAGTACATCGGCATCGTCGGCACCGGCAAGATCGGGAAGATCGCCTCGGCTATTTTTCGGGGATTCGGTATGCGCGTTCTTGCCTACGACAAGTTTCCCGACGAGGCGTGGGCAAAGAATACGGGCGCGGTCTATGTTCCGCTCGAAGAATTGTGTGAAAAGAGCGACGTGATAAGCCTCCATTCCCCACTGACGCCTGAGACGCGCCACCTCATCAACGAGCGTCTCTTGTCCCTGATGAAACACGATGTCGTCATCATCAATACGGGGCGCGGCGCGTTGATTGACACGAAGGCGCTGGTTACGGCGTTGAAAAAAGGGCATATCGGCGGCGCGGGACTTGACGTGTACGAGGAGGAAGAGGGGTACTTTTTTGAGGACTGGTCGGCGGTCGCCATCAAAGACGATGTGCTTGCCCGTCTTTTGACGTTTCCCAACGTGATTATCACCGGACATCAGGCGTTCTTTACCAGCGAGGCTCTGGGCGCGATAGCGGACACAACACTTGCCAACATCAAAGGTTATTTTGAGCAAAACGCCTTGCCCAATGAAATCTGCTACCAGTGCGGCGGCAAAGAGGGCGGGCAATCTTGCGCAAAAGAAAAAAGCGGACGATGCTGGTAATTCTTTTGGCGGTAGTTCTATGCCGGTAGTTTTATCGTATAGTTTTAACGCCGTTGCCCCGATGTTTGTCGCGATGGCTCTGGGGGCGGTCATCGCGAAACGGGGGCTGGCTGGCGACCGGGAAATCGGGTTTCTCAACACGCTTTGTTTCCGGTATCTTCTCGCGCTGCATATTTTCAACAACGTGTTGCACGTGGATTTTTACGCGGAATTCAAGCCGCGTCTCGTGGTTACGTTTATCATCATCGTTACAGCGTTGTTTGTATTCTCGTGGCTGATCTTTTCGCTGGCGGTCAAGGATTACGGGCGGCGGTGTATCTGCATCGCGACGGCCTACCGCTCGAACAACCTGATCTACGCGCTGCCGCTCGCCGCCAACCTTTTTGGGCCGGAGGGCGTGAAACCCGCCGCGATGCTCGTGCCGTTTACGATCATCTTTTATAACTTTTTTACCGTGATTGTAATGGTCTATCACCGGCAAAAGATCGAAGAGGACACGGCGCAAAATAATGCGGCGCGAACTATCGCGGCACGGCGGTTTGAACCGGTGGGCGGCGCAGCGGGCAGCACGGTTATGCGGACGGCGTTGAAAAAGTGCGCGTTTGAAGTGATAACCAATCCGCTCATCATCGGGTCGAGTCTGGGTATCGTGTTCTCTCTCCTCCGGTTTCCGCTTCCCGCCTTTGTCCGGAACGGGGTCAACTTGATCGCGTTGTCCGCGACACCGGTATCGCTTGTCCTGCTAGGCGCGCAGATCAATCTGAAGGCGCTTGCCGGAAACATTCGCGCCGTCATTGGGGCATCGGCGTTACGCCTCATCTTGGTACCCGGCCTCGTCGTTCCGCTGGTCGTTGCGCTGGGGTTTCGCGGCCCGGAACTGGGCGCGCTTGCCGTGGCTTTCGCTGCCCCGCCCGCCGTAACAAACCTCATCATGGCCCGGAACTACCATATTGCCCCCGAATTCGCCGCCCAGACCGTCTACCTTTCCACGATTCTCTCGATGGCAACGATTTTCGCAATGGTCGCCGTACTTCGGGGGCTTGGCCTTTTTTAATCAGCAAGTGCTCATATAGCCACGAACTGGACCGGTTCCTCCCCCCCCAAAAAAAATCTTCCAATCCATCAACAGGGACAGCCCCTCTGAGGGGGCAGCCCCCTCAACGCTGTATTATCAGCGGCAGTTTGAGGCCGTCGTCGGGCTTAATGTAGAATGTGAGCCATGCCCCTTCAAGCCGGAGCCCGCGCATTTCGAAACCGTAACGCTCTTTCGTCTCGCGGAGTACGCGGTGGAGCAGAACTTTCGCCCACGGCAACCGGAACAGGGGCTCGCCGATATTGATCTCCGACCCCACTTTGTACCAGACATTCTGTTTTAACTTTCTTGGTGTATTCATATACAATTCCCCTTACTGTATATATGGTGTTGAGTGGCGTTTTTGCTTTAATTTGAGGGAGAAAAATCGTGAAAAAGGTAAAAAAATCACGTTTTACCGTAAACGGTACTATCTGTGGCCCCCTGTGATAAATGCCGTGATTGAGGCCGGAGGCGGGGTGTTTATGACACCTTCGGGGCGAGTTACCCGGAGCCCTGTTGTATTTATTTACGGAGAAATATTCATAGAGCCCACACCGCGCCGCAGGACTAGCAGCCTGTCACGTTTCAAACAGCGGGTAAAGTCTATGAAGTTTTATTCCCGCATCTTCAGCGGTAAATCTCCAGTTGATTTTCTTTACCGCCTTGTTTCGTTCCGTGTTCCACATTTTTGTTTCCTTTCTCATTTGCTTTATCGCGGGGATCCGGGGCGGCAGGCCGTGAT
>JAIRNN010000245.1 GCA_031257995.1 Spirochaetaceae bacterium
ATTTCCCCGTTGCCGCCCCGCCTGATGTACTCCTCCCCGGCGTTCAGACGCTCCCCGTCAGGGAGGCGGCGGTCGCAGATAATCTGCTTCAACTGCTGCATCTCCAGGTTGTCCAGCCGCCGGTCCTGTTTTTCGTTGGCGGCGTAGAGCTCCGCGAAGGCGAAGCGTTTCAGGGCGGCCCCGACGGGCTTGATTTTTGCCACCACCCCGGCGATAACGATGATCGCCGTGAAGGTTCCCGAAAACGTGTTAAACACGCTGAGCAATGCCTGCTGTAGGTCCATGCGCTCCTCCCAAAAATAATTTGTGTCGCTGCTGTCAAACCGCCCGTTCCTCCTCGCGTCGTATCCGCGCCAGAATCGGCGCTGTCATCTCGTCGTAGATGATGGATGCCGCTTTAGCGAACAGGTTATTCCCCGCCTCGCTGTTCGCCGCTTTGTTTCGCTTCCGGATCTCGCTCATGTACGCCGAGAAATTAAAGGTTGCCATGCGGCCCCTCGCTTCCACCTGGGACCGGCAGCAATGACACCGCTTCGTTTCGTCCCTGTGCTCGCATTCCTCCCCGCCAAAACCGGCGCTGTTCGTTTGGGGCTCGGCGAAACTGGAGCAATGCCTGCAGCTGTAGCCCTCCGGACAGTCGTTACAGCTCAAGCCGGGAACCTCGAAATTGAGCGGCCCGCACTTCGGGAGCTTCGTCGACTTCGCCACCGCCGCCCCGCGGAGAACGGCGCCGCAGTCGCAGTATTTGCGGCTTATATGCGCCGTTTTCCTGCAAACCGGGCACACCCACATGATGTTTATTGGGGGCTCATCCTGCTCTTCTTTCGCAACTTCAACCGCCATTTTCTTGCCTCTCAAAATTGGCCTTGACCGGGCCGTCTTTATAAAACTGGCTAACGCCGTTTTCCAAAAATCCCATAAGGTTCCCGTAAACCCGGCCTTTTATGTCGTAAAGCTCAGGGTGGTTTTTGGTGTACCAGTAATTGGCGATTGCGTTGAAGATGTCGTTCTCAAGGCTGTAAATCGCCAACGTGTTGATAAACCGCTCCCGCCTCGCCGGGGAAATCGTAAGCAGGGTTTCCCTGGTTTCCTGGCCCGTGATCTCTTTCCACCGGGATTTGACCGCCTCAAAGATCATGACATAGTCCTTTTCCGGGGGGCCGGTAGCGTTTGAAAGACTTGGTTTTAAAAAATCCTGAAAAGAGGCGGGCGGATTCCCATTCTCTTTTTCATTTTCATTCACATTACCATTACCATTACCATTATACATATACATTGGCGCTTTTGTTTCAATTATTTCCAATTGTTTTTCTTGAAACAATTCATCCTTAATTGTTTCATTTGTTTCAATTGTTTCCAATTGTTTTTCTTGAAACAATTCAGGCGAATTGTTTTTTTGTTTCGCATTGCCGTTCCCTTCGGGCGCGCCGCGCTTCCTGGGCATGGTATTGTCTATCATGTCTTTCATTTGAACCCATACCGCGGCCTCAAAGCCGGTTAATTCAGGCTCGGTCCCGTTAATGCCATAGTCTACAATTATCCGGTAAAAGCGCAGTTGCTCCGATTCCGGAATCTGGTTTATCGCTTTTTGTAAAGTTTCCCCAAACACGAACATTTTATACTGTCTTGTCACGCTCCCCCTCCATGCGCCTATCCAAACACTCAATAATCTGCACCGCTACGGTGACCACCTGTATCATTTCTTCCCGCTTTTGCTCCGGTTTAAACCGGAGCAGAAATTATGAACATAGCCTTGTAGTTTATTTGCTCCCTCCGCGTCCTAGAGCAGCAAACTCAATTCGTCGTCAATACGCGCTTTTTCAGCGAGTAGATCCTCAATGGAGGCTCGGTTCCGCGCCAATTCCGGGTTGGGGTTCCTCAATTCCAGAACAATTTCTGCCGCTCTGCGCTCCAGCCGTTTCTTTCGTATCTTCCTAATTCCCTCGCTCACCAGTTCATCGGGATTTTCGTAATACTTCTTCAAAACCGCCTGTTTAACAACAAGATTGCCCAACGCTTTATTGCTTATCCGCTTTTTCAGGTCAATCAGGCTACGCCTGTCGTCTCTGAAACACTCCTCCAACGCTATAAAAAGCTCCCTGGCGTCGGGATCGTCAAAATCGTCAATGACAAGGGACGCGCGCAGCTTGGGATACAGATAGAAGTTTGCCGCTGCCGCTATGAGCAAAGAAAGCTCATCGTTCAATTTATTTTTGTTCATTCCTCCTCCTCAAAGCCCTGTATCGTGTCCTCGTCCACCCCTGACAGGTCGGGGCGCACCCGGACGCGCTGATAGTGTTCAATGTCTTCGCTATATTGGAAATACTGGGGCGGGCTCCAGTCGGACGTGCTGCCGTCAGGGTAAGCATTACGAACCGCCCACCCCCGGCTTGCCTCGCTGCCGGCCCAATCCATCGCTTCCCCCCGGTTCATCAGACGCTTGCGCTTGGGAGGGATGCGGTAGAGTCTCATAAACGATTCTATTTCATCATCAGAAAACCTGCGCGGATTCCCTTCCCTGTCATAGAGCGTGTCGCCGTCCAGCATGGCCTTGATAGCGTCCTCCTCTTCCAGAGGACCGCCCTCTGAATAGTCCGGGTCAAACATCCAGTCTTTCCACCAGTATTCTTCGCCGTCTACAGCTAATTTGTATGTCTCGTCATCATCAACCATAGTAATTGTGGATATTTGCCCGGCATAGTCAAACATATCGGGGACAAAAGGCGGTTTATTTTTTCCATGCGCGTCCATCCACTCCTTCGACCGGATACGCACCGGGTCGCCTACTTTGTGCTTCATTGCTTGCCTCTCATCTTTTGCAGTTCTACGAATGGCTCGTTCATGCCGTGTTCTCCTTCTTTCTTTTTGCCGCGCCGACTTGCGCCGCTTCCCGCTTTTTGCGGTTGATCAGCAGGATAAGGTCCGCAACCAGCTTGCCGGCCTTGGTTGCTTCCTTGTCCGGGAATATGAGCTTGAGGTGGTTCATTATCATAAACTCCTGCCGGGACACCAGAAGCAGGTTATCTAGATCAAAGTTTGATTTGTTGCCATCGGCGAATATAACGACATGGCCTTGAGGAACAGGCCCGTTCGCGGCTTCCCAAATTGCGATATGCTTTTTTTTCCACACGGCTTGAGCGGTTTTTATATAACAGACACCGTTAGACATACATTCGCTTCCGATTTGTTTTCTGTCTCTTCGCAGTTTATATAAATACACTATGCCATGTAACTTCCTATCGGTAACGGTATTCGAACAGTTAAATTTCCGGTTAAATTTACGCGCCAGTTCTTCATAGCTGAATAAGGAGATATTGTCTTTTATGAACTGTATTTGTTTCGGCGTGTATTTATGACAAGGCTTATTGTTTCTTTGGTAAACGCCACTGTGAAAACCGTTTCTTGCTATAACGCTGTTTACTTGCGTATAGGATAATTTAAGCCCGAAATGCTCATTGAAGAGCATTATCGTCTCTATGCGGCTTCTCCCCGGCAGTGTCTTCCTGAGGAACTCTATTTCCTCTGTACTGTAATGGTGATACCGGCCCTTCTGTTCCGTTTTAATTGTTCGCCTCCTGTAAAACCCCCTGAATGTGGCGGGCCATTCTTTGCCGGATGTTCTGCAGGCGGCTCATGTCCGAGCGAAACCGCCTGACCCCGGTCGTGTCGCACAGCTCCTCTACGACAGCGTCTTCGGGATTGTAGCGCATATACAATTCTCCGCGGGCAACGCATAGTTTTTCGGCGTTCAACGCCCCGGTCTCATCCTCAAAATCCGCGGATTCGTCATACGGTATATGAACGCGCCTGTTTCGCAGCTTGGCCCTGCGGCCTATCATGCCGGAATAGAGGTACGAGAAAAACGTCCACCCCTCCCCTTGGTTTATTGCTTTCCCCGGGTCGAAAAGATTTTTTATGTAGTGCATAAACACATCCGCGGCCTCGCTTTCCCGCTCCTTCGGGTCCATGATAAGGCCGTAAAACACATTCGCCATTGGCTTCCGGTATTTGTTCCAGAGCAGCTCCATGGCGCCTTTGTCGTCGTTTTTTGCCAGAACGGCAATTTCATATTCTGTCATCCCCTTGTGCTTATCCTCCCGCATCGACATAACCTCCTTACGTCAAATGGTTGTATGCGCCCCCTGCGTTACCTCGACAGCAGTCTAAGCGGCTTCGACTCGATCTTCTGCTCAATCTGCATGGTTTTGTTGTTGAAATTCCGCAGGGCAAGCCGGTACAAGTTGTTTTTGATCGCTTTGTCGGCATACTCCACAACAACCTTCGCCTTGGCCAGTTCCTTCATCAGGTTCGGGCTATTCACGTCAAGGTCCGCCACTAGCTCCATCGTGTCGAGCAAAAAATCAGTAAGGTCTTTGGGCTTGTCTTTTCTGCTTTTCATCTCCTTCATCTCCAACCTCCTATGTTCTGTTTCCTCCCCCTGCAGGGGAGCATGGAGCGCGGGGGAGTTGAACCCCCGCCAGGGGCAGGAGATGACAGCATCCCCCAGCCCGGCCGCCCCGGACGCCCCGGATATTCCGGTCAGTCAACCCGCTTCACGGTTCCCCCCCTGCGCCTTGGTTTCCTCCGCGTCATGGAGAAACGACCGCTGCCGCCCTATGACAAACCGCGGGCGGCCGTCCCGAATATGAATCGCCAGGGTGACCGTTCCGTGGCTTATCCCCTCAAGCTCCTTTTCAAGAGATTTCAGGATGCCCGGCGGTATGATATGCCCTTTCTTGGGGGTTTCCGGGACTTCCGGGGTTTCCCACTCCTCCATGAAACGCCCGCCGATAAACGTTTCCAAATCCTCGCGGTTAAACCGCACAACGCCGCCTATCTGGCGGCCTTTGAGCTCCCCCTTGGCTATCGCCCGGGTAATGGTCATCGTGGACACGCTCAAAAGACGCGCCGCGTCTTTTCTGCTATAGAGCATGGCTTCCTCCTTTGGACGCTTCCTGCCAATAAAAAAGCCCCTTGGGTTGACGGTCCCGCGGGGCAAGCTGCTTGCGAAAGCCGCCCGGAAGTCCGTCAAACCTTCCGGGGGGCTCTTGATTACTCTTTAAGTGTGATATATTATCGCACTTATGTCAAGAAAAATTTGCGATTTTTTATCACTTTTTTCAAAAATTTTCCGAAAATCAAATATGGAAGCCAAAGGCTGGACTATCCGGGAAATGGCTGAAAAGCTGGAATTACCCGAACATACCGTACAAGTCCGTGTTTCACGGGCCGGAATCAAACCGATAACCCGTGAAGCCATATACCCGCCCGACACCCTGGAGCGCATCCGGGACGCACCCATGGGCCGACCGCCCAAGGCCAGGCCGGAGGAACCGGTAAAGGCTAAGAAGGGCAGAGAAAAGTAGGTCATACACTGGCCCTTTCGTATTCAAGGGCAGGATAGGCGTCTCGCCACGCCTCGATGTGATAGGCATTACACTTGCCGTAGTTTATGTCGTCAGCTTTTTGCCATTCCAATTCTAGGGCTTGGGAGGAACGCATAACTCGTTTCCAGTCAAGAGAACTCCAGCGGATATGGTTCAGCTTCGCTACCCGCTTTACCGTTAAGTAGGTCTCGTGTTCGTCGGCCTTTATTTGGAGACGAGTGTTCTCCGATTTGAGCCTGGCTATCTCGGCGGTCTTGATCTCGTCTATCTGCCGGTAGAGCATTTCCAGCTTCAGGGCGGGAGTAAGGGCGGTTTCAGTACCTTCCAAGCTCCTTGGAAGGTCATGCTGGTTACTGTTCGCCTGCTTCATGGCCTCCACGATGATTGTTGTCTGTCTATCATCCAGCAATGTGGCCTTCCCGTTCTTTGTCCATCCCGCTTTCTGGGCATAAGCCGCTACCGTGCTATAGGCTGCTCCGGTTATGTCCGCAATCTGCCGTATCGTCATACGTTTATCCCCTTGCCTTGTCAGTTCGTTCATCCTTTTATTCCTCTAAAATAAAAAGCCGCCTACTTCCACGACAAAGTAAGCGGCCCGCTCCGGCGGTGAAACCGGATAAGTCTTGCCGTGGAATAAGGCTTATCCGTTCTCTTTTTCCGCAACCTAAGACAAGAAGAATTTCTTGTCAATTCGTACAGGTGTTCGGGTGGGGC
>JAIRNN010000258.1 GCA_031257995.1 Spirochaetaceae bacterium
TTCCTTCTCCTCCGTCTAGAATAACACAGTCTTTGCCCGGGGCAAGCCAAGATCCTGTCCGGGGCAGCGGCGCCGAAACGCCGCTCCCCAGTTTTTTCTTCGGCCGCCGTTGTGATTGGTATCTGTGACGGGGTCTGCCGGGGGGTTCCCCCCGGCCGTTCCCTCCCCGCGCGGAACAACCGGCGCCGGCCCCTGTATCCCGTCGGATACAGGTTGCCCCTTTTACAAAATAGCATAATGTATCTGTGGACAAATATTCTTAACTTGTTGACAGTGGAAGACTTCCCCTATCATTTTCCATTATCCACTTTTCATTATCAATTCCCCGTAGGGGAGGCTCCCCCTTATAGTATTGGCTTTTTCCTGTTGCCGAATTCACCCCTGCGCGGATTCGCTTTTTCTCAGTTGGTTCGGCGGCTTGCCGTAAACTTTCTTGAATACGCGGTTAAAGTAGGCGTGTTCTTTAAATCCGGTGTCGAGGGCAATGGTGTAAATCGGTTTGCCAGTGTGCAACAGCATTTCGGCGGCGATGGATACGCGCAGATGGTTGATGTATTCCCAGGGGGAAAGGCCGAGTTCCCGGCGAAAAATGCGGGTGAGGTAATCCTCGCTGACGTGTACCGATTCGGCAAGCTGCCACCGGGAAATCTGGGACGTGCACATTTTGTCAATGAAAAGGAGAGCTTTCTTTACCGGCTTACCGGTCAATACAGGAAGTATCTCGCTACCATCCGCGATTGAACGCAGTCGTTTTATGAAGGCGGGCGAACGTGCCGCCGCACGGTGGCAGAGAATCACGCGGGGAAAGAGGCAGACCTGCTCGACCGCTTTTATGCCGGTAATTTTTGGCGGCAAAATGACCAACGGCGTCATCGCGTCGCGCCGCCTGAAATCCGCAATAGCTTCGGTGTCGAGCGTTCCCAGAATGACCGCCGCAGGTAAAAACGCCGCCGCCTGTTCGGACAGTTCTTCCTTTGTACACAAGGTTGTGGTGAAGCCCTCACTTGTTAGCGACACGAGTGGCATGTCCGCGTCAAAGGCAGCGGCAACGATCCGCCGGTTTCGTTCCGGCTCCGGCTTTTCCAGCGGTTGCTGGGGAACAGTATCCTCAAACGCGCGGCTTACGGCGGATCTCAACTCTTCCAGAATGATGCTGTCGTAAAAAGGTACGTTATGCATAAAAAAACCGGCCGGACGTTTCCCGGTAAAAAGCGGCACGGCCATGAAAGATCCCGAAAAAAACGAATGCGGGATGGTTTTTCCCGCATAGATACCGGTTTCTGAAAAAGTCCACACAGACTCGCTCCGGTCATCGTTATCCAATACCAGCGCGGCGTTATCTATCCCAATTTTTGGTAAATGCCGCGCAAGACTTTCAACCAGCGCGCACCGGTCACGGACTCCCAGCAGTTCAGATTTCAGCGAATTGAGTACGTTCTGGAGTGTCTGCATCCGATACCGTGCCAAAAGATGGGTATGTTCGGTCAGTCGCGCCTCTTCAAGGCTCAACTCCGGCCGATACGGACACCCGCAAGACTCCCGTACAATTACCGTACAGGGAAGAACCGCATCGCTTGTCCCATCTGGAAGGGGTTTGCCGTCACAAAGGGTTTCAAGAAGGGAAAACGACTTTTCCGCAAGTTCGGCGTAGGGCAGTCTGACCGTTGAAAGCTGTTTGGGAAGCAGTTTGCTCTCAAATGAATCGTTAAAACCGCCCGCCCGGTAATCCACCGCCATTTTATAGCCCCGCTTCTCAAGATACTCGATGGCCGGGAAAATCATCATATCGCTTGAGCCAACGAGCGTATCAAAGTCCCTGCCCGGCACAAGCGAACGTTTTTCCACAAGGAACGCGCAGGCGGCCTCGCCGTCGGCCCAATCAAAAGCGGGACTGACGAGCGTTTCGTTGACCGGAAGATTCGCCTCGATCAACGCATCCCAGTAGCCGTTAAACCGGTCCTGTGCCGATTGATGGTCTTTTGGGCCGCGAAGGAACGCGATGTTTCCGGCCTTGTGAACCTGAATAAAATGGGTAACAAGGTCTTTCATGCCGCTGTACGCATCAAAAAGGACGCAGGGGTACGATGAGACCTTATGCGAGATACTTACAAAAGGGAGCACGTCAAGACCGTGGGGAAAACCGGAGTATTCTTCAATGGAGACCACGTTTCCGAACGACGAACTCCAACCGATGAGGCCGTCCAGTTTCAGCGACATGGCGAGTGTAAAAATCCGTCCGCGCAGATACTTCAAGTCCGCTTCCACATTGTTTGTTCCGCCCAAAAAAACAAGCAGCGTCCATCCGCGCCGTTCCGCCTCCCGGACAAAGCTCGACCACACGTTTTCCGCGACACCCATGTGAATAGACCCAAGCAAAAGACCAACGTTCCGGCTCATCAACGACACATCATAGCGCGTTTTCCAAAAAAAGCCTACACTGCGGGAGATAATAAGCAACAGGCGATGCTGTTTCAAAACTTCAAGCGAACCTTGGACTGCAGTTGCTCTGCTTAAGGAAATACAAAGGGGGAAGTCTCCCCCTCGCTCCGGTCTACGCCCTACGCCGCCCCCTCTCCTAGGGGCTACGTCCCTAAAACCCCATCCCGCTACCCCCTCTACGGCTAAACTTGACCCACAAAATTACGTGAGCCATTCCCGGCAAGCCGGCAGGATATACAGTTTCATCAGTCCTATCCATATCGTTTTCACTCTCACCCCTTTTGGTAATAACACCGTCGTTATGCCAATACCCTCGCTGCGGCGGGACAGCCCCCATAATGCCCTCGGATCTCGTGCGCCGCCGGATTATCAGACGGGGACAGTCTCCGCCCGCGCCTTTGACCCGAAAACGCTTCCCTTCACGTTTTTTTCTCCGTTTTTTTCTCCGCTTTTCCTTGCCATTCGCCGCATTTATCCATGTCTTTCACTCTTCGGGCATCCCGCCGCACAAGACATGGCCCGAAATTCGCGCTTTTTTCACCCTGTCCCCAGCGGCGCGGGCAGACCTTTCCCATAACCGGTTTCGCCGGGAACGTCGAGGCTTGCTGTAACACACCGCCTTTGCCCTTAGCCGGGTTGTTGCCGCCGGGTTAGCCGGGCGGGGATGCGGGTTCGGGAGAGGTTTCGAACAAAAACTGGGTTTTAACCGTCATCCCTGCCGGCCGGGGGCTGTCCCAAGACAACAAGTAGGCAATTGCCGCCGGAATAGGCGTTTTAGTTTCCGCTTCCACGGCCGCCCAATCAACTTCCACCGCTTGCTCAGGCGGCGCCCCTCCAAGATCAGCGACCAATATCGGTCTCCCCAGACATGCCCCTTTCGTCCCGTCCGCACATTGAGGCGGACGGCGAACGTTTGTTTCAGCCACTGCATAATCGCGGGTAGTTGGAGGCCGTCTGTGGGCTTAATATAGAACGACAGTTGCTCGTTCTCAAGTTTAAGCCCGCGCATCTCGAAGCCGTAATGCTCTTTCGTTTCGCCAAGTACGCGGAAGAAAAGTACTTTTGTCCACGACAACTGGATCAAGGGTTCTTCGACATTAACCGCCGTCCGCACCTCGTACCAGACGTTTTGTTCTAAATCGCGTTTTATTCTCATACTATATGTATACGGTTGACTCGCCGTTTTGCTTTAGTCTGACACGAAAAAAGGACAAAAAAAGTGAAAAAATCGGAATTGGGAACACATTAACCACAGATTATGCGGCTGGGATGGATGCACACTTTTCCTATTGTTCATCCGCTCGACCATCATAAACCGTTAATCACCGACCACTTGCCAAAAAAAACGAGATTGATTATATTATTTCTTACTAAAAGAGTAGGATTTACGACAGGAGAACAACAATGGAAAGACATATTTATCTTGATTTCAACGCGACGACACCGCTTCGTGACGAGGTGCGGGAGGTGATGGCGGACGCGCTGGCAGTTTACGGGAACGCTTCGAGTATGCACCGGTCGGGGCGGGAGGCGCGGGCGCAGGTGGAGGAGGCGCGGCGGGCGGTGGCGGCGTTGATCGGGGCGCAGCGGGCGGAGGAGGTGATCTTCACGTCGGGCGGGTCCGAGTCGAACAACACGGTTTTCGAGACTATGCGGGACATCACAACGCGGAAGGGCAACGATAATCGAAACGATAATCGCACGGAGATCATCACGACGGCGGTGGAACACCCTTGTGTGCTCAACTCGGCGAAGTATTTCAAAGAGTTGGGTTACAAAGTAACGTTCCTGCCGGTTGACGAGACGGGCAAGATTAAGATGGACAACTATCGGGCGGCGTTAAACGATAAGACGCTGCTCGTGTCGGTGATGATGGCGAACAACGAGATCGGCACGATCGAAGACATCGCCGAGATTGCCCGTCTTGCCAAGTCTGCGGGGGCACTGATGCATACGGACGCGGTGCAAGCGGTGGGAAAAATCCCGGTGGACGTTGAGGCGCTGGGGGTTGACTACCTCACGATGTCGTGCCACAAGATTTACGGCCCCAAGGGGATCGGCGCGCTCTACAAGCGGGAGGGGGCCCCGCTTTCGCCGCTCATCCACGGCGGCCATCAGGAGGACGGCCTTCGCGCGGGGACGTACAACAACCTCGGCATCATCGGGTTTGGGGAAGCGGCGCGTCTTGCCAAGCGGGACCTTGCCGAATACGGGCGGACGATGCGCGAGTTGCGGGACCGGCTCCGGGACGGCCTTCTTGCGGCGGTGCCGAACATCAAGGTAAACGGGCACCCTGTGGATATGCTTCCCAACACGCTGAACGTGTCGTTTCCCGGCGCGGAAGGCGAGTCGATTCTCCTTTCCCTCGACCTTGAGGGTATCGAGGCGAGTACCGGGTCGGCCTGCGCGTCGGGCAGTCTCGATCCCTCCCATGTGTTAATGGCGATCGGCGTGTGGCCCGAACTTGCCCACGGCTCGATCCGGTTCAGTCTGGGGCACGGCGTTACCCAAGACGACATCGACTATGTGCTGGAAAAAACGCCGCCTATCATCGCCCGGCTACGGGCGATGTCGACCGTGCGCGCTCCGCTCTGCCGGGACGCGACGTGTACTATTTGTAAGGAGTAACATCATGACGGATTGGCTCTATTCTCCCATCGTGAAAGACCATTTTACCAACCCGCGCAACGTGCTCTACGAAGGCGTGGAAACGTTTCCCTGCGACGGCCAGGGTCAGACGGGCAACATCAAGTGCGGCGATCAGATGATGATGCTGCTTCGTATCGAGGACGACATCATCAAAGACATCCGCTGGAAGACCTACGGCTGCGCGAGCGCCATCGCGTCAACCAGTATGCTTTCGGAAACCGTCAAGGGTATGCATATCCGTGATGCCTACAACATCAAGCCGGAAGATCTCGTCAAGAAACTCGGCGGTCTTCCTGAAAACAAGATTCATTGTTCGGTTCTGGGCGACAAGGCCCTCCGCGCCGCCATCGACAACTATCTGGAACGGCACGATCGTGCAGGGGAGCTGAAAATCGAAGCGAAAATCATTTGCGCCTGCCTGGAGATCACCGACAAGGACATCGAAACGGCGTTTCAGGCCGGCGCCCGCGACTGGGAAGCGTTACAGGCCGCCACCAAGATCGGCACGAGTTGCGGTAGCTGCAAGGACAAGGCGTTGGAGTTGCTGCACGAGCTTTCGCACATCTACGGAACCGACAAAGACTGAAAAAGCGGGGGCGTTCCTAAGATGATATGGAATCACGGTTCACCACAGATGAGACGGATACACACAGATGAAGAGTTCCACAGATTGCGCCGTAAACGGCGTTACAGATTGAGAGATACGTGGGGTGTGAAAAATCCGCCCGTGTCATCTGTGTCCGTATGCGGTTAACCGTGATTCCGCGTGTTCTTGTAAGGATAAAACATTTCTCTTTGACAGGCGGACGATACTGGTTGATAATTAGGGTTACTGTGAAAGTGTTATTATGTTTGCAGGTCAACGCTAAAAGTGCGTTCAAGCATCGGGCAGACTTAAAGATTTCAGCAATAGAGGATGTAAATGCGCGTTTGTTATGACGAATTGTATCAAGTGATGAACGACCGGCTGGTAAAGTACGGCGTTCCCGAAGACATTGCCGCGATGTGCGCCCATAATTTGGCGGAAACTTCGTTCTCCGGCGTTTATTCCCACGGATTAAACCGGTTTTTCCGAATCATTGCGATGATAAAGATGGGGCGGATCAAGCCGGATAATCGTCCGGTACCGGTCTCGTCGCCAGGGGCGCTTGAGGTGTGGGACGGGCGGCTCGGCATGGGGAATACCAACGCGGTCTCCTGTATGGACCGGGCGATTGATATAGCCAAGAAGAACGGGGCGGGCGTGGTCGCGTTGCGGAACACGAATCACTGGCAACGGGGCGGCGCGTTTGGGATTCAGGCGGCGTTGGCGGGGTGCGCGGCGGTTTGCTGGACAACGACGATGCCAAATATGCCGGTATGGGGCGGCGCGGATCGCCGTATTGGGAACAATCCGCTGGTGTTTTGTGTGCCCTACGGGGACAGTTATGTGTTGTTTGACGGGGCGATGGCGCAATTTTCCTACGGGGCGATCGAGTCGGCGCAACTGGCGGGGAAGCAACTGCCGGTCGCGGGCGGTTATGACGAAGCGGGGAACTTGACAACAGACCCGGGCGTGATCTCGAAGACGTGGCGGGTGCTTCCGATCGGGTTCTGGAAAGGGTCGGGATTTTCCGTGCTGATGGATATGATGGCTTCCGTCCTTTCAGGCGGACAAACGGTCGGCGACATCGGCAAGCAGGGGAATGAGCCGGAGGCCGAGTACGGGGGGAACCAGATGTTCATTGCGATGAAGGCGGACGCTGTCGGCGGGACCGAAAAAGATTGACGCGATCATCGCGGACATCAAGGCATCCGTTCCGGCGGAGGGGCCTCTCCGATACGGTATCCCAGTGAGCGGGAAAAGCAGGCGCGCGAAGAAAACCTGAAGCTGGGGATTCCCGTGAACGAGAACATTTGGAACGCAGTGAAGGCCCTTTGATTCAGGTTTCGCCTAAGATGGTTATTTCCTAACGAGATTGTTCCAAAGCAGCCACGAGATTAGGGGCGTTGCGGGATGGGGTTTTAGGGGCGGAGCCCAGGACGATGTCCTTTGGAAAGGGGGATAGCGTAAGCCCGCAGAGCTGGAGCGAAGGGGGAGACTTCCCCCTCTTTAGGTTTTCTTAAGTAGAACAACTATATCTTTCAAGGGGAAGTGCTATACCGCTACTTCTTTCGCCTTCTCCGCCAATTCGATAAAGCGGCGGGTTTCCTCCCGTGTGCTTTGGATGAAAGGGTTTTCCTCGATTTTTCCCAGCACCGCCGCCTGTTCCGCTCTGTTCCGGTAAGTGATAGCGCGAAAGGGATCTGCAAAATCCCTGAGCTTGGTGCGGTAGACCTGTTCGTTGATGTAACAGCGGAGGACAACTGCCTCGTCGATGAACCGGTTCCATTCCTCCCGGCCGATGGGGTTAGCCCCGCCTGTGCCGCCCGATTCTTCCCGGAGGAAACGGAGTACTTGCAGAGCGTTCAGTACGCGATCCAGAGGGTATTCACGGTGCAGTTTCTCAAATTCGCCGTGAATTTCCTCCCATGACTTGAGGCTTCCCCGGCGGACGGCCGCCATCAGGGCGGCGGCTTTGGCTTCTGGGACGAGATGTCCGCCCGAGTTTACCCATTCCAAAGGTTGTTTCTCAGGGCGAGCGGCCTGAAAACGAAGGAATCCCCCGCAATCGCGCTCGGCAAGATACTCCATCAGGGTTCGCGTCCCATAGTAACAGAGCATCTCGCGGTAGGCCCGATAACCCCGGCGGGGCTTGAGTATCCGCACCGCCCAGCGGGACCGTTCCAGAACACGGTTCCCCACGAGGAAGGAGAGGTACCAGTCCCCCGTCAGGGCGGCCCGCCCCCGGAGCCGCAATTCCTCCGGATATTCATCATCAAGATCTTCCGCCCGTCCCGTCCATTTCTCAAGAAGCGCCACGACCCGGATGATCTCTCCCGCCATATCCGGGGCCAGATAATCGGTTTCGATGTGCTGGAGCTTGAATGTCCGTTTGTCACGATCACGGGTTTTTCGGCTGTTTCGCTCCAGCGCGTAAAGGTTGTAGAGCCACCAGTAATCCGGCATTACCTCGCGCCGATGACCGTCGTTGGTTACCAGACTGAAAGGAAGCGGAATGTGCAGTTGCCCTGGATAGTTCCCTTTGTCAATAAGGATATAACTTGCAAAGCGGCAGTTGTGTTTCAGGGTGCTGGAAAGCCCCGGCCAAAAACCCCGCCCCGCGATGATCTCCCCGTCGTTGTCCCGGCTGTTGTGGTTGGAGCCGACGGTCGCGCCCGCAGCCATGTTGGACTGTCCCATGATCATGGAGGCGATGAGGAAGGGGTTATTATGATGCTATTCGTGGGCGGGAAAGACCAGATTGTTGAGAACCTCGCAGCAGGAGACGGTCGAATTGTCCCCCAGTACCGAATGGATGAGCCGGGCCCCGTATTTCAGGTTGCAGTTGTTTCCAAGCACAAAACGAACCGCCATCACCCCATAAAATAGGTGATAGTCGGAACTGGACATGATATGCTATATGACAAGCAAATTGGAAGTCTGCGAAACGGCGATAGAAACGAAACCGCCGTTTATTGCGGAGATCCGTTTATATATATCGTC
>JAIRNN010000269.1 GCA_031257995.1 Spirochaetaceae bacterium
CAACGGCTTCATCCGCAAAATCCGTTCTTCCATACTGTTTTCACCCCCCGCATTCTTGTCTTGAAAACAGTATAGCACATCATCACAATTTGTTCAAGTTATTATTTCACAACTCCTAACGACCCTTTTCAGACATAACGGTACGGTTAAAGAATTTTCATCCAGCGAGGAAATTGTTGCGGAAATTGCGGATATGTTTTCTTTGAACAAAGAACAACGTGAAACAGTGTTGGAGCGAACATACCAAAAAGAGGACAGAATAGTAAAAACCCCGCTCTGGCATCGCTTGCTCTATCGCGCCGCCGACAGGCTCGCGCAAGAAAAATTGGTAATGAGACCTACGGACACCTTGTCATTGACCAATAAAAAAGAATGGATGCTGACCGAAAAAGGCGTTGATTACGCGATGCGCTTATTACAGATACCCTCGGCACGGAAGGAAAACATTCCAGTAAAGTCCTTTGAAATGCAAAAAGAAATAAAGCGCATTGTTGAAACTCCTTGCCCCGATGATTATGTTCCGTTTGAACAAACCAAGCCTTCCAATTCGCGGGCCACCAAAAGAACGATCTCTGTCCGTACAAGAGGTTTTCGGCAAGCCGTTATTGAAAGTTACGATTACGCTTGCGGTATTTGCGGTTTGAAAATCAGTGCGCCCAATTCATTGAATTGGGAAGTTGAGGCCGCCCATATCGTACCGCATGGGTTATGCGGGAAAGATGATATATGGAACGGCATTGCGCTTTGCCGGCTGCATCATTGGGCGTTTGATACCGGATGGTTTTCTATATCTCATGAATATCGGATTTTGGTTTTTTCGCAGTTTGAACACATTCCCGATGATTTTGGCAAGATGGGAGGTTTTGACTTTTTTAGAAAAAGCCTTGAACCAAACAAGAGTGTAATATTACCGCAAAATGATTCCCTGCGCCCTCACCAAAACGCCCTTGAATGGCACCGGGAACACATTTTTTACCGATAACGAACAACGCAAAACACGGACGGCTATCTCTTATTATACAAATGGCGTGGCGTAACCTCGTCAGGCGTTGAATCCGGTGAAGCGTATCGCCGGGGGCATATCCCGCCGCCCGATAGGGCGATGCATTGATGAAATACGTCAAGCCGTGTCGTTGCGAGGCTCAAGGTACTTGTCGCGAAGACTGTCCCGGTCTTGTTCGGTAACCCCCAGATGAGTCCGCAGGTAGTCCCCCCGGTCTGAAGCGGCAGCGCTCCCGGTAAGCCGGTCCATCTCGTCAAAAGCCGCGTCGATATACGTTTCCCGTGTGTCCATAAGGCCCGCAAGGTATTCCAGCACAAGGGGATTGTCGGTATAGCAACGGTACTCGTCCATCCGTTTGCAGTTTCGCTCCCGATTCATCTCCCGCGTAAGGAGATAGTCTTCCCGGATAATCCGGCGTTCTGCCCCCATCGCAAGGAGAAACAGGGCGGCCGCCCAACCGGTCCGGTCCTTGCCCCCCTGACAATGAAAAAGGAGCGGGACTCCTTCGGCGAGACAGACAAAAAACCGCCGGTATGCGGCGATCGCGTTTGGATTGCTCACCAGAAGCCGCATCTGACCGGCCATCGCGTTTTGATTCTTGACGAGAAAATCCCGGCCTTCGGGGGTTTCGGCAAGGGCGTTCAGCCTTTCCAGCTTGGCCTTGTCATCTTGGGCGCTTGCCTGTTGTGCCAGGGCAGCGTGAGGGTTACAATTTTCATAGACCACGTCCGGGGGGAGCCGGTCAGGATACCGCTCCGCTTCGGCAGAACCACGGAAGTCGATAACGCGCCTGACTTTTAAGTCTTTGAGGTATGCCTTGTCCTTTTCCGTCAGATTGTGAAGGGCATCGGAACGAAAAACCAGCCCCCGGCGTACAAGCCGGGCACCGTTGCCGGGATACCCGCCAAGGTCCCGGCAGTTAAAACATCCCTCCAGAGGAAGACGCCCGCTTTCCACACTAAGCTCCGGCTTCGACCGGCTTATTTACGGATTCCGCGGCTATGTCAATCCGGTCAACCTGGCGCAGGAAGGGAATATACAAGAGGACAATCACCACATACTGGAGAATCTGTATTGCCGCACCCCGCCACCCGGCGACCATGAAACCCTGGATGACCGGCGGAATCTGCCGGGAAACGTTGAGGCTGATGATGGGCAGAAACCCGATGAGCGTGGCAACCCAAGCGATAAGAATGGAAATGACCGCCGAGAAGGTCATCGGGACGAGCAGCCACGGGTTGAGTACCATAGGGATACCGAATTTCATCGGCTCGGTGATACCAAAAATACTGGGGAATAGGGCGACTCTGCCAACAGCCTTAAGCCGCTGGCTCCGGCAATAGATCACAAGCAATGTCGCCAAAGCCAATGCTCGGGGGCCTTTGAAGGACTCCATGAAAAACATATTGAGGACAAATTCCGGTTTCGCTCCAGCCGCCACCGCTTCCAGATTTGCGTAAGCCTGAGTCGCGAACAGAGCGTTGAGAATGCTGGACGTTACCAGACTGCCGTGGATACCAAAGAACCAGAGCAGTTCTGACAAAAGCATGAGCAATGCCGCCGACCAGATAGAGCTTCCCAGATTTTGCAGCGGTCTTTGCAGGAAAGTATACACAACATCGTGCATATTCCCGAAAGGCGTGAGTTGAAACAGCGTGTTGAGGATCAGCGCGGAGATGAGCAGGATAAAGGCCGGTACAATGGCCTCAAAACTTTTTGCAATTCCACGGGGAACCGCTTCGGGCATACGGATAAATATCCGCTTGTCCATCAAAAAGGCGTATAACCGGATCGACAACAAGGCAACGATGATGCCGACAAACATCCCCTTGGATCCCAGATAGGAAACCTCTATTGCCTGGATTTTCTCAAAAGAACGAATAGGGGTAAGGATAAAGAAACAGGCTATAGCCATGATGACCGAGGTGATAGTATCCTGCTTACATTCCTTTGCCATGACCGCCGCGAGGGCGATAACCGCATAAACGGTGATGAGGTTACTGGCAATCTGGGCCCCCAGCGTACAAACCTCCCGCATCGGCGCGGGGATAAAGGGCAGTCCGGCAATAATCATGGCCAAGCTGCCGACAAGACTGATCGGCATGATGGCCATCATGCCGTAACAAATAACCCGCACATACTTGTTTTCCGAAAACTTGACTACCCCTTGGGTCAGTTTTGGTAAAACATCTTCTTTAAAATTCATCATGTCCTCCAGATAGTTTAATACAGGACGCTCACCACGAAACTATGTATGCGCGTCCCTTCCGTCCCTTTTTTTGATGTGGCAAATCCCCGTTCTTGTTATGAACTCGGTTTCCCGTTCATGGGAAAATCATGTCCAGCGCGTCCTGCAAGACCTTTTCGCCGTTCATCATACCGTAATCCCGCATATCAACAACCCGGACCGGTATGCCGGGAAATTCCGCGGTAATCTTGTCCTTCATGTAGCTGACCTGGGGGCCCAAAAGAATGATGCTGCTGCCCGGCGCTTCCGCAGGAAGCTCGCTGACCGGATGGGCGGCAATCTCCACTTCCAGCGACTTGGCCGCAGCCGCTTTTTTCATCCGGTCGGTCAGCATACTGGTTGACATACCGGCCGCGCACGCTAAAATAATCTTTATCCGCATTTTCCTTCCTCCTCACTTCCGTATGATTTCATAGAGCTCGCAGAACTCCCGCGCAAGATCTATGACGGTTATGGCCGTCATGAGGTGGTCTTGGGCGTGAACCATGAGCATCTCCGTTCCCTTCTCCGGCTCGTCGAAGGATCGCTGGAGTATGTCGGTCTGTTCCTTGTGGGCAGAAGTCATAGCGGCATCGCTTTCCGCCAGCGCGGCCCGCATCCCGTCCCAGTTTCCCTGTTTTGCCTGAGCGACAGCGTTCATCGCGGCGCTTTTCGCGTTACCCGCATTGACAATCAGCCGCATTGCCTGTTCTTCAAAGTCCATGAAATCTCCTCGGTTTCAAAATCGTTGAGTGTTTATCCGTATCATATAAGCAAGGTTTGTGCCAAAACACAGCCAATCACCCCTGCGGGGAATTGAAAATGGATAAGGGAAAATGACCGCGTACGTTTCCCCGTTATTCTGGGCCGTAATAGCCTGTTATTCCGGTATCGGAATTGCGTGTCATTCCGTGCCGGGATTCTTTTTGGCAAACAGTCCCGTGTTTTGTTTTTTGGGGGAAAACAAAACACATAGCGCTTGAATCGAAACACTTTTCCTTTTGGATGTTCCGGCCTATGGAAAAGGCCATCAAGCCCGTTGTGCCGTTATGGATGGAGAGGGGTGGGGCTAGACGGATTTTAATAAAAAGGTCTGCAGATTAATGCGGATTAAGCGGCATCCGCTACGAAAAATCCGTGCTAATCTGTGCCGCCATTTATGGTGCCATCTGAAGTTAAACGTGATTGAGCGGTTAAACGTGACGTATCGGCGGGTTACTCGGAATTGCGAATACGTTTTGACAACCATTGGACATATTGCCCGCTCCAAGCGCATCAGAACAGTGCTTGACATACCGTAGGGTATATATCACATTCTGTCATGATCGTTACTAAGGAAACTGAAAAATTTGCGGTATGGTTCATAAACTTGGATGATGAACAAGCAAGGGCGCATGTTCGAATCAGAGCGCACAGGCTTTCGCTTGGGCTCACCGGGGACTGCAAACCAGTCGGCGAAGGCGTTTCTGAATTGCGTATCGATTATGGACCCGGATATAGAGTGTATTTTAAGGATACCGGTCAGAATATAATCATTTTGTTTTGCGGCGGCGATAAATCCACGCAGGATGCGGATATTGCAACCGCCAAAAATCTTGCAAAAATGCCATTGGAGGTAAAAGAATGGAAACCTTAAAAATGCGGGATTGGGATGCCGCTCGCGGCATGGATACCAGGGAATCTGTTATTGCCTGCCTTGAGGCGGCTCTTGAAGAGACCGATTTTTCGCATCCCGATGAATTAAAATTCTTTCTTGCGGTTCTGGGTGATATTGCCCGATCTAACGGCATGGCAAAGATAGCGCGGGACTTGCATTTGTCGCGAGAAGGACTGTATCAATCACTCTCACCGGACGGAAATCCGTCCTTCGCCACAGTGATGGGGGTATTTAATTCGCTCGGTTTCCGTTTGACATTGAAAAAAACCGCGTAACAGTTGTCGTGCCATTTAGTGTGAGGGCTTTGCGTTGGACAGGAGGCACGCTCCCTACGGGAGGCCAAGCTACCTACGGTAGCACGCTTCCCTTCAACGGCGTTGCCGCTTGCGGCGCGCAACGCCTCCCGTAAGGAGTGCGCCTCCTGTCCCAGACAACATACTAGATGACACTGCTCTTGGGGCGGGGAGTGTTCAGTTATCGTTTCGGCAGGCTGGGGTTACTGTTAGGGGAGTCCTCCTCTGCGAGGACGGCTCTCTTTTCGTCTGTGCCATCTGCGGTTAACCGTGATACCAGCCCCTCATTGACAACTTTTCGCACACCCATTACAATGGCTTTCATGCTTCTGACAAGGACAGAAAAGACAGCATACGCCATTCACGGCCCACGGCCCACTCATAACCCCCCCCCCCATCCATCCTCCAGCTTAGTACTGTTTCGCGAAAAGCGTGTCAAGCCCCCTCTAAAAAAGAACACCAGTCTCTCATCTTTGTACCCGCATCTTTGTATATATTCTCCATCATCCATATCTCGTATCCCATTTACCCTTGCGGTTAATCATAGTACAGGAGGCAGGTATGTTCGGGAGCGCGTTCACGGTGAAGCAGGTTTGACAACCGGGTCTGGCCGATCAAGGGTGCCGTGATTAGCCAGTCTCGATGGTCGAGACTGGCTGATTTCGTCGGGCGAAACTGGCCGGTTTCGCCTGACGAAATGAGGCTGATTGCGGGAGCGTGATTTTCAACCACGGAAAACGCGGAAGTACGCGGAAGGAGTTCCCTGTCCGTCTTTTTCCGCGTTCTTTCAACGGTTTTATTTGGTTGCGACAGGCGCAATGAGGCTGGTCGCGATAGTCATGGGTCATGGTTAAAGATGATTGGGACGCGAAAGCGGAACGCTACAGCGTCTTGTCATAAGGATTATCATTATGGAGGAATTGAGTATGAAAGGAAAAAGGTTTGTGAGAAGGTCTCGCGGCGCGGCGGCGGTGTTCGGTTTTTGTTGCGCGCTGTTTGCGGCCGCGCTCGCTTTGACGGGGTGCGGGTCTGAGTCCTCGGGTACTGGCAGTGCGGAGAAGCTGGAATTGACATTACAGGCAGCGGTGTTTAGCAACAGTACGGGGGAATCGGGCAGGGCCATAGATGCGATAGGGGAGGCGTTGAGCAAGGGCGCGTCCTCCGTACTCATTCAGTTGGAGGCGGCGGAAGAAACGGTGCGCCTGACATCCACCCTAACTGATATCGGCAGAGACGGGCTGGTACTCACGCATATAGTAATTCTGCTTTACAATACCGAGAACATCTGCTATACTATGATGTATGGCATACGATACGAAATTCAGAAAGCGTGTAATTGAATATAAAGACGCTGGGCATTTAAGGGAGTGTATGAAGCATTTAGGATTGATTCTAAACGATACTACAGTTGGAAAAAACGACTTGAAGAAACAGGATCTCTTGAATACAAGACGCCGAAAGAACGCAACAGGAAAATAAACAAGGCGGAAC
>JAIRNN010000143.1 GCA_031257995.1 Spirochaetaceae bacterium
CCGCGACCTCCTCGATGGAGAGGGTTTTTTCGTTGTCCGTTTTCGCGATCCAGCCGCCCTCCTGACCCGGCAGATGCGCCGGATACAGCTTCACCCGAATCCGGTGCAGCGCCGCCCGCACTTCCGTCAATAAATCCGCCATAACGACCTCCTAACACAAAATCTTCTCTAGATAAGCGGAAACTCCCGCCTCATACCCAAACCAGCGAAGCGCAGTCCGCCGCCCCGCCGCCTCAACAGCGCCCGTCCCGCTATCCCCCGCCAGCGAAACACCGCCCGCCGCCGCCTGCCCAACACAAAGCCCCCGCACTAAACGCGCCCGAAACAGCGCTCAAAGACGGCAATCCCAAGCCCGGCGGAAACCCGGACCCGATGCAGACGGAAGACCATCCACAGACAGCCCTTCTTTGTCGGTTTTTCGGAGGAAGGCCGCCTGAGTTTATGAGCGCTGTTTCCGGCGTACAGGAAAAACCCGTGAAAAGGGCCCAAACAGGGCCTGAAAGGGGTGTTAAAGGGGCTAAAAACCCGTTCGAGGGGGGGGGGGTTTCTTTGACAGGGGCAATCCAGAGGGCCCAAAAGACAATAAAACGTTATTCATATACCAACCTTTCTTATATCCGCCCCGCCCCGCTCCCCGGCGTTCAGGACGATGGGTATCTTTATACCGGATACGAAAAAATGTGTCAAGCGGTACCCCAAAAAAACGCGAAAAAACGTGAAAAAAAAGGAAATTTTTTCAGAAATCACAAAAACTGCGGATATACAGGGCGGCGTGGATACCTGTTGCCCGCAGATTCCCCGGATTACCCGGATTACGCCCGCTCAATCGGTGAAATCCGGGTCGTCGGCGGGCCTTTGCTTAACGTGTTGACCGTGGGAAGTCTCCCCCGCCAATCATTATTCATTGTCTCTTGACTTCCGCCGCTTTTTACGGGATGATTGTCGGAACGAGGATACTATGGAACATGACGGCGGCGCGGCGGCGGAAAAACGCGCGACAATCCGGCATTCGGTCTCTCATGTGCTGGCCGAGGCGGTAACGAGGCTCTTTCCCGGAACGAAGCCGGCTATCGGGCCGGCGATTGAGAACGGGTTCTACTACGACTTTCTACTGCCCCGGCAGATTGGCAACGAGGATCTGGCGGCGATTGAGGCCGAGATGAAGGCGGCTATCGAGGCGCGGGAGGATTTTGTGCGGGTCGAGCTGTCGCGCGAGGAGGCGAAGGCGCGTTTTGCCGATCAGCCGTTTAAGCTGGAACTGATTGACGAGCTTCCCTCCGATGCGGCGATCACCGTGTATGAACAGCGCGGCAAGGAGGGCAACGTCCGGTTTGCCGACCTCTGCCGGGGGCCGCACGTTGCCAATACCCGCGAGATCAACAGCGCGGCGTTCAAGTTGCAGTCGATTGCCGGGGCCTACTGGCGCGGGGACGAGAAACGCCCGATGCTCACCCGTATTTACGGGACGGCATGGGAAACGCCGAAAGACCTCAAGGCCCATCTCGCGTTTCTGGACGAGGTGGAAAAGCGCGACCACCGCCGGGTTGGGAAGGAACTCGACCTCTTTTCCACGCACGAGGAAGCCGGGGCGGGCCTCATCTACTGGCACCCGAACGGCGGGCGGATGCGTGTCGCCATCGAGGAGTTTTGGCGCAAGGAACAGTACCGCAACGGCTACGAGATTCTCTACACGCCGCATATCGGCAAGAGCTGGCTCTGGGAAACGTCCGGCCATCTGGGGTTCTACTCGGAGAATATGTATTCGCCGATGCAGATCGACAAGGACGACTATATCTTAAAGCCGATGAATTGCCCGTTTCACATTATGATTTACAAGAACAAGGGCTGGAGTTACCGCGACCTCCCCCTGCGCTGGGCGGAACTCGGCACCGTCTACCGCTATGAGCGGAGCGGCGTGCTGCACGGGCTCCTGCGAGTGCGCGGGTTTACGCAGGATGACGCGCACATCTTCTGTACACCGGACCAGATGGAGGGCGAAATCCGCGAGGTACTGCGGTTCAGCCTTTGGATATGGAAGGTTTTCGGCTTCAAGGACATCAAAGCCTACCTTGCCACGAAGCCCGCCCATTCTGTCGGCGAACAGGCCCGCTGGGACGCCGCGCTGGAATCGCTTAAAAAGGCCGTTGGCGCGGAGGGTCTGTCTTGCGAGCTTGACGAGGGCGGCGGCGCGTTCTACGGCCCCAAGATCGACCTCAAAGTGAAGGACGCGCTTGGCCGCGAATGGCAGATGACAACGATTCAGTTCGACTTCAACGAGCCGGAACGTTTTGGCATGACGTTTGTGGACAAAGACGGCCGGCAGAAACGGCCCTACATGATACACCGCGCGCTCCTCGGTTCGCTGGAACGGTTTTTCGGCGTGTTGATCGAACACTTTGGCGGCGCGTTCCCCGTGTGGATTGCCCCGGAGCAGATCGCGGTGATCCCCGTGGCGGAAAGTTTTAACGAGTACGCGCAAAAGGCCGCCGCCGAGCTGAAACAGCGTGATTTCCGGGTGAGCGCGGAGCTTGACGACAGCCGCCTCAACGCGAAAATCCGCGCCTGCCAGACCCGAAAGATCCCGTATATGCTGGTCGTGGGCGAAAAAGAGGCCGCCTCCGGCGCCGTGTCGATCCGTCTCCGTGACGGGAGACAGATGCCCCCGATGCAAATCGCCGCATTTGCGGATTATGTTCAGCAAAAGATTGATGAAAAGAGCCTCGAACTGTAATCACGGGGCATATTGATCCCAGATGGCCGAGCCGCCTAATGGCGGCGAAGCGGAGCTAGGGCGGTGTCGTTTGGGCTTCCTCCCTTTTTATTTGAACATTATCTTTTCAAAAACTTTTTCATAAATCCGCCCAGCCCACCTTCATTGGGAATGTCGGTTTTCTCAAGGCGGGTCACGATATGCGCAACACACTGGGACGCTTTCGCGCGCGGATCAAGCACCATAAAAGGCCGCTGTTTCAGTACCGCCTGCGGCACCGTCGGATCCTCATAGATAAACCCAAGATAATCGACTTTGATATTGAGAAACTGGGCGGCGATCCCGATGAGCCGGTCGGCGACTTTTTTCCCCTCGGCAACCGAACGCACCCGGTTTACCACCAGTTTAACGCCGATGTTCAGGTTGTTCACCTCGGCAGCGATGATTTTGATCATGCTGTACGCGTCGGTAATGGAGGTCGGTTCCGGTGTCGTGATGACCACCGCGTCATCGGCGGCAGCGACAAAATCCACGACATTGATGGATATGCCCGCGCCGGTGTCGATGATGACAATATCCGCATGAGACAGCGTTGAAAGCTCGTGAATGAAGTTCAGCCGGTCCTCGTCCGACAGGTTCGCGATTTTGGAAAAACCCGACGCGCCGGCTACGATCGAAATGCCGTACTCGGTTTCCAACAAAATATCCTGCATCGTCTTCTGCTTGCGGATAACATGGTAGAGATTCCATTTGGGGATAATGTTCAAAATCACGTTCACGTTGGCAAGTCCCAGATCGGCATCCATCACGACGACCTTCTTGCCCATGCGGGCATAGGCCAGTGCCATATTTACCGATATGTTGGTCTTACCGACCCCGCCTTTCCCCGAAGTAACGGCGATGATCCGTGTTTTCTTGGCCCGGCCCGGGGAAACACCGCCCATTTCCCATATATTGTCAACTTGTTCTCTCATAATTTCCTTAATGTCGGCTTATTCTCGATTGAGTAAAACGGCACTTCTATCGGTTTCAGAAACTTTCCCCTTCAAACCGGTGAGTCTAGCGAGAAAATGCCTGGCATCCCCCCGTTCAATATCATAGGGTACATCCTGCCCCGTCGTCACAAAGGAAATTTTTTTTCCCTTTTCGATGAGGCAACTAAGAATGCCGCCTATATTCCGTGTTTCATCAAGTTTTGTCAGCACCACCGAGCGGCAATTAAAAAATTCAAAAGACCTCAGCGTGTCGGCGATATAGTCGTCCCGTGCCGTAGGGGAAAGCGCAAGATGATACTCGGCATCTTCGCCGCACCCATCAAGCAGTTCCTTCATTTTGGCAAGTTTCACCGCCTCGTACGGGTTAGCCCCAAACGTATCTACCAAGATAATATCGGCATCTTCTCGGTGAAAACTGATCTCTTTTTGCAATTCCTCCCGGTTATAGATATTTTGATAGGGGATTCCCAGCAATTCCCCGTATTTTTCAATCTCTTCGCCCGCGCCGATCCGGTACCGGTCGATTGAAAACAAAGCCACCTTCTGCTTGTACCTGCCCACAACCCGCGATCTATCCGCTGTTTCCCCACCGGCCTTCTCCGGCTTGGTGCAGGCAAACGCGATCTTCGCCATCGTCGTGGTCTTTCCCACCCCCGTCGGCCCGACCAGCACAAAAATCCTCGGCTTTGATGACTGTTCCCGATCTTCGTCGTAGAACAAAATATCTCCGCCGATCCATGAACGCACCTTTTGCTCAACCGCCGCAATGTCATCCAGTGCCGCAATAGAGAACTCTTGTCTCAGCCGTTCAAGCGTCTTGCCGGTATAGGCGGCGGAAAACCCGTTCGCGGAAAGCGCGTTCCGGATACGAGAGATCGTCTCATGCTCCGTACTCTGCGGCGAGGCGGCCGTTCCCACCGCCTCTTTCAGTTCGGCAATCTCTTTTAACAGCCGGTTCATAAGCTCTTCGCTCAAACTAGGCGGGCGGTTCTCGACGAGTCTTGTTTCCCGCACAGCCGACGCAACCAGTTTCTTCTCCGTTTCAAGCTCGCGTCCCATAATGACCGACGAAGCGTATTTGGTCAAATCGGGGTGTGGCGTGATATAGCCCCGGTATTCCGTCTTGCCCGCCCCCAGCAGCCCGCCATCAGAAACCGGCTCGAAAGACAGAATTTTCACCACCCCGTCTCCATACTTTTTGCGAACTTTGGCCCGGCAATCATCTTCCGAACGCGCCACTATCGTAAACTGTTCCATTCTATTCATCCAGTTCTATTGTAACACACTACCCGCCGGTACCGCAATAATAAGATGGATAAGAGAGCCTGTTTCAAAACTTCAAACTTTTCCCTTTTTTTTATCTTTTTCACCCTTTTGTAATTTTTTTACGTTTTTTGGCCCTTTTTTCCCGTCAAATTAAAGCAATACGGTTGGTACCCGCATGTATATAGTGTGGAGGTATATTATATGCGAAAACAAAGACCGTTAGCAGAGAACGTCTGGTACGAGGTGCGGACGGCGGTTAATATCGGGGAACCCTTGTTCCGGTTGCCGGAAGCGAAAGCGTTGTTCCACCGCGTACTTCGTGAAACGAAAGCGCGTTACGGCTTCGAGATGCGCAGGCTCAGGCTTGAGGGGGCGTGGCTCACGTTTTACATCAAACCCGACGACGGCCTCAAACTGCCGAAGATAATGCAGTGGATGAAGCAGACGTTCTCCGTCCGCCTCAACGCGAGGACGGGAAGGACGGGGCACGTGTGGGGAGAGCGGTATGAGTCGGATATCCTGTGGGAAGGGCCGCCAGAGGGGGCGGAAGAGGTGGACTGGGCGGCGGTGGAAAAGTCGGCGAAAACGAAAATTCCGGCGGCTATAGCCTACACTTTGTCTTGGGGCAGCCCCCGCTCGGACGGGATAACGATAACGACGAGTTTTTCGGCGAAAAACGCTGCCAAACCCGCCCCTTCGCCCGGCTAACCGCTCACTTTCCGGCCCAAAAGGAGTTACAGGCAGCCTCAAACGTCTCTACCACAGATGGCCTCAGGGGAGATCTGCCCAACACTGCGTAATGAAACCGTGGTTTAGGCCGGGGGCGTTGCGGGGACGGTAGCACCCCGCAGAGGGGGTGCCGGGAGCCCGTAGGGCGGGAGGCAGGGGGAGACTTCCCCCATCCTTATACTTTCTTTGCAGTTGCCCTATCAAGGCACTCCCTCCCCCGTAGGGGACACCGCCGCCATTACTTACTGCGCCACACCCAAATGCCTCCACGGCAGGCGGCTATACGAGGGTCCGCGCCGTCCGCACGATGTCGGCGAATACCGCGCTCGCCGTGACTGCCGCGCCCGCGCCGGGGCCTTTGATGACCATCGGGAGGGTGTGGTAGCGGTCGGTCGTGATGACGACGATGTTGTCCGCATCAACGAGGGAACGGAAGGGGCTTTCGGGAGGCTCCTCGCGCATCTTGAGACTGGCCGTGCCGTTTTCGATGACCGCCACATAGCGGAGGGCCGCGCCTTTCTTCTTCGCCGCCGCCCGCCGCCGCTCGAAGTCCGCGTCGCAGGTTTCCAGCGCCGCGAAAAAAGCGTCGACATTGGGCGCGGAAAGGCAGTGTTCGGGGAGGATCGGCTCGATGTCAACATCGGAAAGCTCAAGGTGCTCGCCACATTCACGGGCGAGGATCAGGGCCTTTCGGGCGGCATCCTTCGCGTTGAGATCGTCGCGAGGGTCAGGCTCGGTGTAGCCTTTTGCTTTCCCCTCGCGCACGAGGGCGGAGAAGGGCTTGGTACCGTCGAAGTTGTTGAAGATGAAACTCAACGTGCCTGAGAGGACGGCTTCGATGCGGCGCACCTTATCGCCCGCGAGGTGGAGGTCGCGCAATATCGAGATGACGGGAAGGCCCGCGCAGACGGTCACCTCGTAGAGGTAGGGGATGCCCCGGTCGCGGGAATAGCCATTTATCTTTTGGTAATAGGCGTAGCCGCCGGAATTGGCGCGTTTGTTCGGGGTGACGACGGGGATGGCCGATTCGAGTATCGAGGCGTAGGCGGCGGCCACGGTGTCGCTCGCGGTACAGTCGCAGAAACAGGCGTTGGGAAGGTTCATCGCCTTCATCCGTACGATGAAACCGTCAAGATCGAAGGGTTCGCCGTTTTCGAGGAGCACCCGCGTCTTTTCAGGCGCGATACCCGTTATGTCAAAGATCATGCGCCGGGAATTGGCGACGCCAGCCAAATTGACGCGGATTTTGTACCGTTCTTTCAAGATTTCCCGCTGGGCCGAGATCTGTTCGAGGAGCGTACTGCCGATGAGCCCCGCGCCCACGAGGAAAAGGTTCACACTTTTCGTGCCGGAAAGAAAGAACGCCTCGTGTATGGCGTTGAGGGCCTTCACCTCATCCTGCCGGGCGATGACGGCGGAGATGTTAGTCTCCGAGGAGCCTTGCGCAATCGCCTTGATGTTGACCCCGTTTCTGCCCAGAGCATAAAATACCGCGCCCGCGATGCCCGGCGTGCTCTTCATACGCAACCCGACGGCGGCGATGATCGAACAGGCATTTTCGATGGACGGAGGTTCCAAGCCCCCTGACGCGATCTCCCGGTCAAACTCCTCTATGGCTGCTGCCGCCGCCGCGTAGACTTCCGCAGGTTCCACGGCGACACAGATAGAGTATTCGCTGGAGGCTTGCGTGATAAGAATGACCGAGATAGACCGCCGCGCAAGGGCGGAAAAGAACCGTGACGCGAACCCCGCCACACCGGCCATCCCGCTTCCCTGCAAGCGCAAGAGCGACACGTTGCTTAGGGAACTCAACCCCCGGATAGGATAGAGACTAGGCGCGGCATCTTTTTTGATCCACGTACCTTTGCCGTCTGGGTTGAACGTGTTCCGAATCAGGATGGGGATGTCTTTTTCGAGGGCGGGCCGCACCGTGGGCGGATAGATGACCTTCGCTCCGAAATGGGAGAGCTCCAATGCCTCCGTGTAGGATATTTCGTCCATGCGGAAGGCGTTCTGCACGAGACGCGGGTCGGCAGAGAGAATGCCGTCCACATCCGTCCAAATCTCAACCGATTCGGCCCCCAACACCGCCGCCAAAATCGCCGCCGTGAAATCCGAGCCGCCCCGTCCCAATGTCGTGGTACTGCCGTCCGCAGCCTCGCCGATGAACCCGGCGGCAATCTGCAACGCGGTATGCCGCGCAAAGTACTCCCCAACCGCCGCGCCCGTCTCCGCCGGAAGCCAACGCGCCTTCCCGAAAGCCGCATCCGTCTTGACCACCAAACGGGAATCCAGATACTCGGCCTCCGTTCCCCGCGCCGCAAAGTAGACGGCAACAATTTTCGCCGAGAGCCGCTCCCCCGCGCTCATCACAAGGTCAAGCGTGCGCGGAGACAACTCCCTGATCGCCTCAACGCCCCCCAAGATCCGCTCAAGGTCGTCAAACATCCCGTTAATATATGCGGTGAGCCGCCCGGCATCCGCCTTGTCCGCATCCAGCAATTCGGCAGCCGCGTCCAAGTGCCGCTTCCGCAACGCCTCCACATCCTCCCGGCAGCCAACATCGCCCACAGCGGCCTTTCGCCCCGCCCCGATGAGCGTGTCCGTTACCCCCGAAAACGCCGAGACCACCACGGTCCGCACCCGCCCCCGATATTCACCGCCGGTTACAATGGCGTACACCTGCCTAATCGCCGCCGGAGTCCCCACCGAACTCCCGCCGAATTTCACTATAGTCATGCCCGACAGTATAGCGTATAAAAGAGGGGGAAGTCTCCCCCTCGCTCCAGCCCGCCGCCCGCAAGCGGGCTTAGGGTCTTACGCTACCCCCTCTGCGGGGTGCTACCGCCCCCGCAACGCCCCCGGCCTTCATCACGGGCTTCACCAAGGGCTCAATCATGGGCCTTTATCACAAGGAACCACAGATGGACGCAGATGAGACAGATTGACACCATATGGCGGCGCTGATTTTTCACCCCGCATCCTTCCCCCTAAACAAAAATCCCCCGTCCCAGAGCGCGTCCCTGGAACGGAGGATTAACCCCAAAGGGGATTCAGGGCAAGCCTCCCCGCTACTGTTTGCTCTATGCGCTTCCGCCGCTAGCCCTTTGTGTGGTCATTGGCCCCAGCCGCCCGCACGGCCTGATTTGCTGCTGCCCATGTCCACACCCGGTACTGCCGCGTCAATGGCGTGTATCCCACCATGAGTAAAACGGTTATCGCGGCAGATGATACTCAATACGAAGGGTTGCTCCATTCCCTTTAGGCGGCTCTTCGACTATCCGGTCGCTCTCTCTTCTCTCCTGCCGCATTACGCCGCAACACACAGGTATACGATGATTGGGACCGGGATACCCGCCAACCGCACAATGTAAATCGCCTGATCTAACGATGATCGTTGTTTCCCCTTGTTTCCTTGCGTCATCAAAAAGTTCATGTAACTTCCGTCTAAAATCTTCACTCCTCATTGCCCTCTCCTCTTCCATTTTCCTCTCCTTTACGAGCGCCGCTTGTAACATATATCAATTTGACAGACCATTCTGTCATCGGTAACTCGTTGTATATCCGGCGGACGGAGACCCTCCGTCCGCTGACGTTTGGGTGAACAGCCCTGCTCCGCGCATAGATACAGGCCGTTTTCAGTACCACGCAAAAACCCCTTGGCCAAACCGGCTTAGAATGGCGTTGCGGTCGGCATGCCTCAGGCGGGAACAATCGGCAAAAGCGTTCTGGCCAATGCTGGTAACGCTTGCCGGTATCGTGACGGAGGTCAGGCTGGCGCACTGGTAAAAAGCCCCCTCACCAATGCCGATAACGCTTCTGCCGTTGATGATGGCGGGGATGATCACATCACCGCCCTTCCCCCGGCGCCTGGTTATGACAACATCGTACCCCGCCACTTCCGTGTCGAAGTCGGGCGATCTGGGCGATGCGGGACCTGTGCCGCACCCCGCCAGCACGAACCCGATAACCAGCGCTATGCCGATTAACCCTGAACAAACAGTGTTCTTTTTCATTTTTACCCGCCTAAGGTAATAAGTTAGATTTGCGTTTAGAGCCGGCCTTGCGCGAATAGTGCCGCACACCGTCATGCACATAATCAATGCGCGTAACTTTGTCATCATTTACTTCTTGATGATAAAATATATCCACCGCCATTGGCCGCGATTCCCTTCTTACTAGCGAACCTCCTTCCGCGCTCTTTCCGCGCCTTCCGTGGTTTTATTGCCATCTCTTTTTAACCACAGAAAACGCGGAAGTACGCGGAAGGGGGTCCACCGTCCGCTCCCGCCTGATCAGAGTCGTGATCTAAGCCTGATCAGGGCCGTGATCTAAGCCTGGAAGCGGGTCCGCTTCTAATACTTAAGCGGGGTCCCGCTCTAATGCCTGAGCGGGACCCCGCAGCCACTGGCCCCTATCCACGGTAAACCGCCCGCAGTTCCGGCAAGGCAGGCTGCGCTTGCCGGAACGCCTTCAGCCGTTCATCCCGTCGACAAACTTCCGCCGCGCGGTCTGTATCGTGTTGATCATCCGCGTGAAATGGCGTTTGAAGTCTTCAGGCGTGTTCAGAAAAACAGCCGCGTCGATGTAGGTGTTGTCCCACGACTCGATGCAGACCTTCGCGAGTTTGGTTGTGCGGCTCACGCTCATAATCACAGCGGACACCTTCCTCCGCTCCGTTTCGGTTTCTATTTCCCAGAAATTGGGAAACACGATCCTGAAATATTCAAGGTCGTATTCCGTAACGGCGATGTAATAATTACGCCCCTCAATCTTGAATACGACATCGCCCTCGGAATCCGCCAACGGCGCATACCCTAGCGAGCGCATTATAATTTCCTGAAAAAAGAGGCATAGTTGGTATGATTTTCATTATGGGAGGGAAAAAAGGGAATATATCAGGTATCGCCGCTGGCGGAATACATTAAGGACATAGAGTACCCGCGGACAGACCGTAAAAAACGGTATCCTCTTGGTGAATTGATAATAATAACGATACCGGCGTTTTTGAGCGGAGCCGAAGGCTGGGAAGACAAGCCTGAGTTTTTGGCTCTTATAGCCTTAAAAGGGGCCGTAATCGCCATTGACGCGATGGGATGCCGGTAAAAAAGAGCGGATCAAATAGTGGAAGGGGGCGGAGACTGTCTGTTTTCACTTAAAGGGAACCAGGAAACCCTGCGCGGTGATGTCGAAGAGTATTTGAAAGACGCGGGTTTCAAGCATCCCGACAAGGATGTGAAGGTTAAGACAACACATGATGCCGGCCATGGCAGGGTAGAGCGGCGCAGCCATGCCGTCAGCGGAAATG
>JAIRNN010000059.1 GCA_031257995.1 Spirochaetaceae bacterium
CCGGACGCAAAATCTCAAGCATCTTCTCAAACGCTGCCTGCTTGACTCCAGTAATGCGCCGGAACTTTTCGTCCGTATATTCGCTCATGTTTTCGTATTTCATCCGGTTCCCCTTCCAATGAGTATTTTACCACCTCTCGGATAGTTTTGCAAGAAATCTAATAAAGCCGCCCGGCGTTGCCGGGCTTCCCTGTATTTGTTTTTTTAAGTCCAAAAAGGTGTCAGTCACTGGCTCAAGCCGCAAGGCGGCTTGAGCTTCGGAGTTTTGCGGCGGTTCCGCGTTGTTTGTAGCCGGGTCTGATTTGGAAGCCGCAAGACTCCACGCTTTTGTCCGAGGAGGTTTGTATGCGTACATTGGCCTTTGCCCTGCTTGCCGCTTGCGCCCTGTCCCTTTTCGCCCAGGAGGGGGCCGGCGGCCCTGTGGATATTAGTAAATACAGAAACGTAAGTTTATTGAATGCGGAAACTTATGCACAAAATTTCACTAATAAAGATACGGGAAATATAGCCGATAAGTACGTGATGAGAGCTATTAGGACAAATAGCAGTGAAGTAGACAGAGTTGCTGATATAGACGGTCAATCCGGTATTAGTAGTGTCGAGGAAATCGCCCTGTTGTCCGCCACGGCCGGGGTTATCAATGTCCGTCCGATAGAGGTCGCCGAGATGCTGCCCGCCAGCGACCCGGCGCTTATTGATCTGCAACTCGGCGCGATGCTGTACATGAAAAAAGCAACGGTCAATTTCTTGGGTGGTGGCAACCCGGCCAAATACGCCACGGAGATGAAATTCATCACCGACCGCGGCAGGGTGACCGAGGCAGATATTAAAGATTTTGTAAAGCAAGGAATCGCCGCTGTGGTGGATAAATATTACAGCCAGCGCGGAATGCTGGATATAGTGCCGTCGGTGGTTTATGCCGAATGGAAACAGAACGGCGCGTCGCACGGCCTAGACGGATTGCAAATAGTTAAGGATAAACTGACCGCTTTTTATCTTGCGCCGACACAGGAAAATTATGCGGCGTTGGTTGGGATATATGTTAGTTATAGAGAACTCGAGAGACGCAGTGATCCATTTGCTTATGTGGCAGGTATTGCGCTTTATAACACGCTAGAAGAATTAAGCAAACAATTATGGTCTGCCGTAATTAATGAAACACGGTCGGCTGCCACCGCTATAGCCGCTGCCGGCAACGCTGGCAGAAATCTCAGCATATTTTCCCTGCCTTACGCCACTGGCAGGTAACGCAGAGGTGTCAGTCACCGGTTTGCGGGTGTGTCTCCGCGACTTACGGGGGGCGCACTCCTGACTTGCGGGGAAGCGATGAAAGCGATTGTTGTTCTTTGCAAAGAATTGGGAATTGAACCATAGCCGGCGGTCCGCCCATGCCCGGCAAACCATTCTGGACCAGTAGTGATAGCCCCTGCCGGGCGGGACAGGTTTTGCGGGTCAAGTTTAGATATGGTGGCGGGGCGTTGCGTGGGTGTCCCCCGCTGAGGGGGTAAGCGAAGGACGGCTCAAAACCGCCTGAGCGCGGTGCGCAAAGCACTTCGGGCGCGGCGCGGTTTTGATCTGGCCGGAGCGGATGGGGAGACTTCTCCCTTCGCGGGGAAGGGATATATACTCCGTTAGGCATGAAAATATCATTTACAACTCCACAAAAAATTACCCGGCAATGATCCGGGGGCGTTGCGGGGGGCTGACCCCCGCAGAGGGGGTAGCGGAAGACCAAATGGAGGGAGGTGCGGACGCGCCTTTAGGCGTGGACGTATCGACCGGAGTGCGTGTCTGGAGCGAGGGGGAGGCTTCCCCCACCTAAAATACACCGATGTTATTTCCATGCCTAAAGCAGTATACTACAAGCGATGCGGGCGAGACTTCCTTTTCTGTTGCAAAAACGCAAGGTTTACGCGCTTGTCGGAGAGAGCGGGACGGGAAAAAGTTTCCATGCGAAACTGGTGGCTCAGAAGTACCGGATCAGCCTCATCATCGACGATGGGCTGTTGATTAAGGACAACCGGATCATCGCGGGACGGTCCGCCAAGGAAGAAAAGAGCTATATGGCGGCGGTACGGATGGCGCTTTTCGACGGCGAGGAACAACGGCAGGAGGTGGCGGCCCGGCTTGCGATCGAAAAATTTCGCAAGATCCTCGTTCTCGGCACATCCGACAAGATGATTAGCAAGATTATCGGACAGTTGGGACTGCCCAAGCCGGGCAAGTTTATCAGGATTGAGGACATTGCCAGCCGCGACGAGATTGAAAGTGCCCTTCGCGCGCGCCGCATCGAAGGCAAGCACGTTATTCCCGCACCTCAGACCGAGGTGAAGCGCAGTTATTCGGATATTTTTTTTGACGCTATCCGCGTTCGTAAGAAGAAATTCGGGCCGCAGAGCATCGTGGTAACGCCGATCCATGAGAAATCACTGGTGAGACCCCTGTATTCCCGGCGCGAACGGGTGAAAATATCAGAAATAGCACTTTCTCAGATGGCGCTACTATCGATAAACGTATATGATGCCGATATTAAAGTAAAGCAGATTAGTGTGAAGAATGCGGAAGGCGAAATGTCCGCCAACCACGGCTACCAGCTGGTACTGCTCGTCGATCTGCCCGATAACCGAGAGCTCGGCGGTTTGATTACCAGTCTGCAACACTATGTAATAGAAGACATTGAACGATTTACGGGAATCTTAATCGAAGAAGTAAATATTGTTGTTGATAAGTTTACACAAATGTGATAAAATTATTATGCCGGGAGGGTTTGGCAAGGAGTAGACATGAAAAAAATCCCAGCTCTTGTTTTTTTGGCGGCAGTCATCGTTCCGTGGGCTTTCGCGCAGTATAATTCTGCCCCGCAGTATCAGACGGCGCAGCCTTATGCCTCGAATATTCCGTCGAGTACCACGGGCATTACGGTTGAGGTTCGCAGTCTCTATTTTGATGTGATCTCGGACAGCGGCAGTTATGACGCGGAGACGTTACTTCGTGAACTGGAACTTCGGTTTGAAGTCTACAACCGTCTTTTTCGTTTTAACGTAGCGGCGCTTCCGAGCCCCCTCAAAGTACGTTCGATCAGCAACAAAAGCGAGTACGATCACTATGTGATGGAACGTTTGGGGTCGATTCGTGACGGGGCGGTGTACCTGCACTACCAGCAGCCGGACCGCCGCGAGCTTATCATCAACCGGGGAAGCACCGAGGAAAGCCGTATGGTACCGCACCAGGCGTTTATTCAGTACATCAGGGCCTTTGTTTCTCAGCCGCCTACGTGGATGAGGGAGGGTTTTGCCATTTACTTCAACACGCTGAAATTTGACAAAGCTGCCCGCGAGCTTCGTTACGAAGAGAACCTTTCGTGGCTTGAAACGGTGAAAAACCTCGGCGCGAACGGGCCGAGCCTTGAAACGGTGTTTCTTGCCGACCTCCGGGGACAGCCTGAGTATTTTCAGCCGGTATCTTGGGCGCTTGTGTCGTTCTTCCTCAACGCGGGCGGAAATAACGAGTATTTCCGCACTCTCACCGAGTCGTTCATGCTGCTTTCCGACCAAAGGTCGGCGAGTGAAAACGCGCAATCCGTGCTTGACCGGCTTTTGCGCTGGACCAACCTCGAACAGATGACCGCCGACTATCACAACTACATCAATTCGCGCCGAACATTCGCCGAACTTGTCGATGCTGGACAGCAAGCCTATGCCGCACGGGATTACATAAACGCGACAAACTATTTTCAGGGGGCTATTTATCAAAAACCCACGCACTATGCGCCTTATTACTATCTTGGGCTGATCTCCTATGAGAACCACGATTTTGACAACGCCGAAATCTACTACCGGACGGCGCTCAACTATGGGGCGGATGTCGCGTTGCTCAATTACGCGCTGGGCGTGAATGCGGCGACGGCGAATCGTGCCGCCGATGCGGTCAATTATCTGGAGACGGCGATTGCCAGCGACCCCACCCGTTACCGGGAAAAGGCCGAGGCGATCCTTGTTCGTCTGCGTTAGTGTTGGCAGTTTCAAAAGATGAATAAGGGGGATGCCCTTTCAGGGAATTGAAAATGGAAAGTGACAAGAGTGAAACGCGCAGTCTCCGGGCCTTGATCATTGTCCATTCCCCCAAAGGGGGAAGTCTCCCCCTCGCTCCAGCCATCGTTCCGGGCTCTGGTTCCATAATGCCCGGAACGCCGTCTTACGCTACCCCCTCTGCGGGGGCGGTCCCCCGCAACGCCCCCGTTTCCATGTGAAATTGAAAATGGAAAGTGGATAATGGAAAATGATAAGGGTAAAACGCACGGTTTCCGGTCTCCTGGGTGGTTGGATTAATCGTGAATCTGATTCTTTTTGAACCGCAGGAAGTGGAAACGCGGGAGGGATTGTTGTACGGGGAACTTGCCCCGCGTGACCCGCGCGCCGTTCATCTCTTGAAGACACTCCACAAAACGACAGGCGGCTCGTTTGATGCCGGGATCATCGGCGGGAATCGGGGACGGGGGATCATCGTGTCTGTCACTACGCCAATTGCCGTAACGCTCGTCTTGAACGACCCGCCGTCGTCCCGTATTCCGGTACGTCTCGGCGTGGGATTTGCGCGGCCCATTCAACTCAGGCGTATCCTCCGCGAAGCGGCCAATTTGGGCCTTGAGTCGGAGGCTTTTTTCGGTACCGACCTCGGCGAAAAAAGTTACCTGCAAACGACCTTGCTGGAGGATGGCGGGGCACGGTTGGCAATGCTCGAAGGCGCGATCGAAGCCCGTGATACCCGGTTCCCCGCCGTGAGCCGTTTTGAGAGCGTGGACGCATGGCTTACCGGGCCGGAAAAACCGGGCCGCCGCGTAGCTCTGGACAACGTACAGCCTCACGGCTCGTTTTTTGAGGATGGCGGCCTCTCTCCGGCGGCGGGTTACACGCTGGCAGTAGGCAGTGAGCGCGGCTGGTCGGATCGTGAACGGCATTTGCTTGAGGCGGCGGGTTTCACACGCCTCTCCATCGGGGAACGCGCATTACGGACAGAGACGGCCTGTATCGCGGCAATTGTCCTGGCAATGGAACGCTGCCGTTAATCACGAGCTTTTGTCACAGGCTTAACCACGGCTTTTATCATAGCGCAGATGAACACGGATAAAAAGGTCCACAGATTTCACAGATTAAGAGGGATGCGGTGTGAATAATCCGCGTCCATCCGTCTTATCCGCATCGCCAATGGTGCCATCTGTGGTACTTTGTGATCTGTGTGCCCATTTGGGCAGACCTCTCCTGTAGCCATCTTTGGCCGGGACGCTTGAGACTGTCTGCAACCCCTTTCGGCCGTAAAGCGGGCGGTTATCCCGGTTGGGACGCGGGTTTGGCGGCGTTGTGAGCCGAAAACCGGGTCGTTATCGTCATCCCGGGCGACCTCAGGCTGTCCCACGTCAAGGTGTAGGCCATCGCTCCCGCTATCGGTGTGTTTGCCGACTTGTCTATAGCCGCCCAGTCCGCCTCTTCCGCCCACTCAGGCGGCTCCCCGTCCAGGATCTCCGACTCGTACCGCTCTCCCCAAACGTGCCCTTTCCTCCCAACCATCATGTTGAAACGTAAGGAAAACGTTTGTTTCAGCAGCTGCATTATC
>JAIRNN010000103.1 GCA_031257995.1 Spirochaetaceae bacterium
CAGAGTCTAAACCGATAGTGCCGTCATTGGATTCGTCGTAGCCTGATTGGGTATTGGTGGTACCGCCGTAAGGTCCTAAGCCCGGGCGGTAGAGGGCAATAATCGTGCCGCCTGAAATACTGATAGAGCCGTTTTTTGCTCTCTTTCCGCCGCCAATGGCCGCGCCCCTGCTTTCCGTGACGGCGATTACCGTACCGCCTGAGATGGTAATAGTACCGGCGTCGCCATCACTGCCGCTAACGCTGCCGCCGCCAATGGCGGGGGGATCCCCGTTGGGGTCGTCGGTGTCGCCGGGGCTGGGGCCGGCGGGGGTGGGGCTGTCGCCGCTGGAGGCCGGGGAATATGCCCATACGAAGCCGCCTCTGATAGTGATGGTTCCGCCCGGGCCGAAGGAGCCGCCGCCTATACCTGAGCCGCCGCTGGTGCCCGTGCCGGGCTGGTGGTAGTTAGCGTGCTTCACGTCTCCCTCGCCGTCGCCGCCCGTGGCGCTTACCGTGCCGCCTGAGATGGTGATATTTCCGCCGCCGCCCCCGACGATGGTGGGGGAGCCGCTGTTGTCGCCTTTGCCGCCGCCTATGCCCGCGCCGCCCGTGCCGCCCGTGGCGTTCACCGTGCCGCCTGAGATGGTAATGGTTCCGCCGTCCTCTCCGTTGCCGCCGCCGATTCCCGCGCCCCCTGAGTTGCCGCCCGCGGCGGAGAGCGTTCCGCCTCCTGCGGCGCTCGTTATCGTCAGCGCGGCGCCTGCGGGGACGTGCAGGCCCGCAGACGTGCCGTTTGACTTCAGCGTGTTCGTGCTGCCCAGCGCAAAGATAAGTTCCACGGCCGCCCCCGTTATGTCGAAAGCGCACTCGTCTGCCGAGCCCGCCGACAGGTCTATATCGACGCCGTCCAGGACAATGTTTGCCTTAACGCCGGAGCTTACCTTTACGCGGTTGACGGTGGTGCCGCCCTGAATGGTATAGACGCCGTTTTTCGCTATGGTAACCGTGTTGTCGTCGAAAGACCAGCCCGGGCCTCCTTCGGGGTCGGGACTATCGATGCGAATGGCCGGACCGCTTACCATGGCAGGTTGCGGTGGTTCCTCGCCCCCTATCCCCATGAAATCACGTATAAATTCGCAGCCCGTCAAACCGAGCGCGAACACGCAGATGGCCGCACAGGCCGCGAAACCGAAACCCGAAGCCCCGCCGCGCAGAGCCTCTATTCTGGAAATAATCAGTCCTTTCATATCCTTCTCCTTCACTATCGTTCCCCGTTATTCGTTCCCCGTTACCAGGAAGGCCCGCGTAACGGGTAACTCGTCGTAACTCCTCACTCCGTACCATCCACTGACCGCTCATTGACCGTGCCTTCGTCCCGGTTGGTAACATCGCCGGTAATCGTGCCGTAGTTGTCAATCGTGCCGTAGTTGTCAATCGTGCCGGAACTGTTGTTAATCGTGCCGTTGTTATAGATTATGCCGCAGTTGGTGAACGTTTGACCGCCGATGATCAACTCCCAGCCCTCCGGGATGGTCAGCGTAGCGTCTGTGGGGACGGTGAAGGCCTCTTGCAGCGTGATGGTTCTCGTTGGGTCGCTCGTCCCAAAGGTTACATCACCGATGGCGATGCCCATCGCCGGATTTTTAGACAGACCGCTGACCGTGCTGCCGGCAAAGATGACGGGGTTGCCGCCGGAAATCGTCGTTGTCGCATTGATGTCGTTCTCGGTAATTATCGTGCCGCCTGAAAGAGTGAGCGTGCCGGGTTCGTCTGTGCCGTCGATGGCCGCGCCGCCCGCGCCGCCCGTGGCGTTCACCGTGCCGCCTGAGATGATGATGGTTCCGCCCGGACTCCCGTTGCCGCCGCCGATACCCGCGCCCCCTGAGTCGCCGCCCGTGACGCTGAGCGTTCCGTTGCCTACCTCGTTCGTTATCGTCAGCGCGGCTCCTGCGGGGACGTGCAGGCCCGCAGACGCGCCGTTTGACTTCAGCGTGTTCGTACTACCGGGCGCAAGGATAAGTTTCACGGTCGCCCCCGTTATATCGAAAGCGCACGCGTCTCCCGAGCCCCCCGACAGGTCTATCTTGACACCGTCCAGGATAAGGGTTGCCTCAACACCAGAGCTTACCTCTATGCGGTTCGCGGTGGTCTCGCCCTGAATGACATAGTGGCCGTTTCCCGCTATGACAGCCGTGTTGCCGCTGAAAGACCAGCCTGCGCCTGCGCGGACGGAACCATCGAGGTAGATGTACCGATCTCTTGGCACGGCAGCTTGTGTTGGTTCATCTTCCCCCATCCCCAAGATATCACGTATCCATTCGCAGCCCGTCAAACCGAGCGCGAACACGCAGATGGCCGCGCAGGCCGCGAAACCGAAACCCAAAGCCCCGCCGCGCGGGATATTCCTTCTTGTAACAATCAGTCCTTTCATATCCTTCTCCTTCGTTATCGTTCCCCGTTACCAGAAAGACTCTCGTAACGCGGAACGCAAAACGTATAATTCCTCTCGTAACTCCTCACAACACGCCGTTCAGCCGGTTATCCCGTTTTCGTCTTATGGGTTCCAGCTCAGGTTATTGTACCAACCCACCGTCGAGTTAAGTTTGTTGACATCACCAAGACCATCATCAGATACAATAACCGCATGGCCCTCAGCATAGTCCCCATTAACAAAAGTCGCGGTGTTTTTATTTTGTCCCGCAGCGTCGCCGTAAATAATACCGCCCGTCTTCGTGATGTGTTGTGGAGCCCTGAGAAACACGCCGCCGCCGTAACCGGCCGTGTTACCCTTTATTTCCCCGCCGGTCATGTGGAACGCGCCGTTTTCGTATAAATACACGCCGCCGCCCTGCTGGGCGGTATTGTTCATGACATCCCCTTTTGTCAGGGTGAATATACCGTTTCCGGTTATATGCACACCGCCGCCGAAGGGGCCGGTATGTCCGCTTATCGCCCCGCCGTTCATGGTGAACCTGCCGCCGTCCACGACCACGCCGCCGCCTTTGGCATACGGGGTGGGATCGGTGTTGACGTTACCCGTGATAATCGCGCCGTCTTCAAGGATGAGATGCCCGACACCCGTTTCATCGAGTAAGGTTAGGGGATCGTCGCCTCCTCCTCGTACCCTGATAAGGGCTGCGGTGTTGGCGCTTATCCCCGCAAAGGTGATGTTCCGCAACGTCAGGGTAACGCCGGCATCCACGGTGATGAGAGGCGCGCCGTTCGCCGCCCCGGACAACTGCACCGTCCTCCCGTTGCCGTCGAGGATCACGGCGGCGGGACTGGTGTCGGTTCCCGGGTCGCCGCTATGCCGGAGTACCAGCCCGGTCGCGCCGAGGTCTGTCCCGGCGGTCAGGCTTACGTCTTCTTGCTGCGATGTCAACAGCAGGGCCAGGGTGTCCTCGCCCGCCGCCGCCTTTATCAAATCAATGGCGCTGTCCGCCTCCTCTGATGGGTCAGTCCCTGAGAACGGCAATTCAGTCGGGCTCGGCCCCGGGGCGCCGCTGCTATCGACTTCGGAGTCGTCGGCTGCCGTAAAACAACCGGAAATGCCGAGCGCGAACACGCAGATGGCCGCGCAGGCCGCGAAACCGAAACCCAAAGCCCCGCCGTGCGGGATATTCCTTCTTGTAACAATCAGTCCTTTCATATCCTTCTCCTTCGTTATCGTTCCCCGTTACCAGAAAGACCCTCGTAACGCGGAACGCAAAACATATAATTCCTCTCGTAACTCCTCACAACACGCCGTTCACTCGGTTGTCTCGTTTTCGGCTTGTGGGATCCATTTTAGCTTCACGGACTCGTCCGCCGTCGAGTTAAACTCGCCGTCACCAGCCTCAGGCACAAAAACCGCATGGCCCGCTCCGCTCCTCGCGGTGTTTGTATCATAATACCCCGCAGCGGCGCCGCCGTAAATAATGCCGCCGGTCTTGGAGAAATAACTGCCCCGGTCGATACACACGCCGCCGCCTGAGTCAGCGCTATTGCCTCTTACGGTTCCGTTTTCCATGATGAACGTACTTCCGAGCGTCACATATATACCGCCGCCATTGCCCTCCGCAGCACTAGCTTGATTGTTTGCTATCGTCCCATTCTTCATGGTGAACGTGCTGGCTAACATCGCAATCACCCCGCCGCCGTAGGAGGCGGTATTACCGCTTATGTTCCCGCCTTCCATGGTGAAATTGGCGGTGTCGGTGAGAAATACCCCGCCGCCGAAGGAGGCGGTATTGCCGGTTATGATTCCGCTCCGCATAGTGAATCGGCCGATGGTATCCACAAACACGCCGCCGCCGTAGTTGCCTGAGTTGTCCCGAATAGCCGCATCGTCTTCAAGGATGAGATGCCCGCCGTTTGCTTCGCTGATTACGGTTCCGGTGGCGTCGACGCTCCCCTTCACCCCGATAAGGGCTTCGGTGTTGTTGCTTATCCCCCCAAAGGTGATGTTCCGCAACGTCAGGGTAACGCCCGGCCCCACCGTTATGAGGAAACTGCCGGGGTTGGGAGCCACCCCGGTCAATTGGATCTTCCTCCCCCCGCCGTTGATGACCACGTTTGCGGGACTCGTGTCGGTTTCCGGGTCACCGCTATGCCGGAGTACCAGCCCGGTCGTGCCGAGGTCTGTCCCGGCGGTCAGGCTTACGTCTTCTTGCTGCGATGTCAACAGAAGGGCCAGGGTGTCCTCGCCCGCCGCCGCCTTTATCAAATCAATGACGCTGTCCGCCTCCTCTGATGAGTCAATCCCTGAGAACGGCAAGGGAGTCGAGGTCATCCCCGGGATGCCGCTGCTATCGGCTTCGGAGTCGTCGGCTGCCGTAAAACAACCGGAAATGCCGAGCGCGAACACGCAGATGGCCGCGCAGGCCGCGAACCCCCCGATCGGAAACCCGCCGCGAAGGTTCCCCCTTCTTGTAACAATCCTTTCTTCTTTCATGTCCTTTTCCTTCATGGTAGTTCCTCCTCCCAGCCGCTCAATAATTCCGGTTCCGAAGAAAATACGTGGTGCATAACAACTCCCGGCCCTGCGGTGGCGTTACGTTGCTTGACAATTTCTTTCGCATACGTATTACCTGGATATGCATTTGGATCATAAACAGAGGCTCCCGCATCACCGGAGCCCCTCAACGCGGTGTTCCGCATTCCGATCATGTCTGCCCCGTAAATCGTGCCGCCCGTCTTGGAGAAGCTGCTGGAGAAACTGTTTGCGCCGCCCACAATCGCCACACCGCCGCCGTAGAAGGACCGATTGAGGCTTATTTCCCCGCCGCTCATGTCGAAGGCGCCGGTGTTGCAGACAGCCACGCCGCCGCCGGCGCTAAAGGGCCAGCCCAAGGCCATATTGTCGCGTATGGTCCCGCCGCTCATCTTAAACTTGCCGAGATCATCTACCGTCACGCCGCCGCCTTCCATGACGGCGTAATTGCCGCCTATCATGCCGTTTCTCATTTCGAACGTGCTGGCGCTAGCGGGGTTGCGATGGAGTATATGCACGCCGCCGCCTCGGTAACCGGCGGAATTGCCGCTGATGATCCCGCCGTTCATAATGAAGGTGCAGCCCGTCCCCTCTCCGCCGTTTATATTCACCCCGCCGCCGGTGCCGCCAATGCCGCCATTCAGAGTGGCATAGGCGCCATTGCCGCTTATCGTTCCGCCATTCATGGTGAATACGCTGGTGTCGCATATATGCACGCCGCCGCCCCATAGGGTGGAATTGCCGCTTATCGTTCCGCCGTTCATGGTGAACACGCCGCTGTTGCCGATAAATACGCCGCCGCCCACGCTATCGGCGGCATTGCCGCTTATCTCTCCGCCGTTCATCGTGAAGATGCCGCTGCCGGCTACCCGCACGCCGCCGCCGCCGTCGGTACGCTCATCGTCGGGAGGGGGGGACTGTTCGGATTCGATGTAGGCGGTGTTGTTGTTGTTTTTGATAACCGCGCCGTCTTCAAGGATGAGATGCCCGACGCTTGCTTCATTGCTTAAGGTGGCGGGGTTGTCGTAGCCGCTCCCCGTTACCTCGATAAGGGCTGCGGTGTTGGTGTCTATCCCCGCAAAGGTGATGTTCCGCAACCTCAGCGTAACGCCCGGCCCCACCGTTATAACGGGTTTGCCGTTTGCCGCCCCGGTCAAGCTTATCGTCCTCCCCCCGCCGTTGAGGATCACGTCGGCGGGACTGTTGCCGCTGTTGAGAACCAACCCTTCCTCGCCGAAATCCTTTCCCGGCACGCTGCCGTCCAGACTCACCGCTTCCACCGTAATCCCCCCCACCAACAGAAGGGACAAGGTGTCCTGCTCGCCCACAGCCGCCCTTATCAAATCTATGGCGCTGTCCGCCTCTGCCGAAGCATCCCCTGAAAACCAAGCGATCTCTGTCGGGGGATCCTCAGGCACGCCTTCGGAGTTTACGGCTTCGTCGATTGCCATACGGCAGCCGGAAACGCCGAGGGTGGACACGCAGACGGCCGCGCAGAACACGAAACCCCCGATCGAAAACCCGCCGCGAAGGAAAACGCGATCCCTTTTTCTCACCGTTATATCCTTCATAGTATGCTCCTTATAAAAAGACGCTTTCGCGCCGTAATCGTCATTAATAATGCCCGTCCGTACGGGGCGGGCGCGCCCGGCCAGACAGACTTTTCCGTGCGGACGCACAGGCGCGGCCTGGGTAAGACCGGATTTTTCTGTGCGGGCGCGCCTTTCAAGAGGGGGCTTGACACGCTTTTCGTGAAATAATATAAATCGTTCGCTGCTGTCAATGTCACGGGGATAATATAACACATTCAGAAAGAAATATCAAGGTTTGCGGTGAAATTCCTGTGAAAAACCACAAAAATCATCGGTGAGACCACAACCATATACGGAGGCGGCGTGTCGTGAGCCTGGGATGGGGAATGGGCCGGTGTCCGTGGCCGTATTGTCGCGTATCTCGCCGCCGTTCATGGTGAACCCAGCGTTTCTGCCTATACTCACGCCGCCGCCCAACCCGACGGCGGTGTTGCCGCTTATCTCCCCGCCGCTCATGGTGAAGACGGAATAATCGTAAATCACCACGCCGCCGCCGCCATGAGTGGCTGTATTGCCGCTTATCTCGCCGCCGGTCATGGTGAAGGTGGCGCCGCCTGACATGGACACGCCGGCGCCTGTATAGCTGACGGTGCTGGTGTTATCCTTGATCGCCGCGCCGTTTTCAAGAATAAGATGCCCGCCGGCCGTCACCTTGATGAGGGCGGCCTTGTTATTTTCTATTCCCCTAAAAGTGATGTTCCGCAGAGTCAGGGTAACGCCCGCCCCACGGTGATGAGGGGCGCGTAGACATTATTCCCCGCGTCTATTAGGGACGGCTCTCCGGTCAACTGTACCACCCTCCCCCCGCCGTCGAGGATCACGGCGGCGGGGCTGGTGTCGGCGACCGCGCCGCTATGCCGGACCAGCCCTTCCGCGCCGAAATCCTTCCCCGACTCGCCGAACTGGATATCCTCTCCTGTCCCCGGATTTCCCACCAACAGAAGGGACAGGGATGCCTCCCCCGTTGCCGCCCGTATCAAATCCAGAGCGCTGTCCGTCTCCGAGCGTTCCCCCGAAAACAAACCGATCTCTGTCGGGGGGATGTCAGGCAGCGCCTGGTTCTCAACGTCATCGGCGCCGCCGAGAACACCGCAACCGGAAACGCCAAACGCAAACACGAGGCCCGCCGCAGCCAGCGCCGCCTTGAAACGCCGCCCCGCATCCCCGCCGCGGAGGAAAACGCGCCCCCTTTTTCTCACCGTCATATCCTTCATATCATGCTCCTTATAAAAAGACATCTTCGCGCCGTAATCGTCATTAATAATGCCCGTCCGTGCGGGGCGGGCGCGCCCGGCCAGACAGACTTTTCCGTGCGGACGCACAGGCGCGGCCTGGGTAAGACCGGATTTTTCTGTGCGGGCGCGCCCTTTTCAAGAGGGGGCTTGACACGCTTTTCGTGAAATAATATAAAGCGCGGGGGTTACGTGGGCCGTGAACGGCGTATGCTGTCTTTTCGTTCGCTGCTGTCAATGTCACGAGGATAATATAACACATTCAGAAAGAAATAGCAAGGAAAAGCATAAAACTTCATCATAAAAATTACAGATAAACACAGATTTTTTTCAAGCCCAATGACAGCCTGCCTGTTTACGCAACGATTAAAATTAACCGCAAAGGCGAAGAAGGCGAATTAAGGATGGCATTTGCCGGTTTGACAGCCTGCCGGCTTTACAAACTGTATCGAACGGCCTTCTGTGAAGGCTTGCTAAACAGAAAAATTGGCGGTAGTACATGCGTCTGCCGGTGAAAACCTTCCGCGCCTTCAGTACCGCGGCGCCGAAGCTGGTATCCGAGCGCCGCCTTTATTGGCGCCGCGCCATGTCGCATAACCGCGCTAACGCCCCTAGCACAACCCAAGTTGCGCCATGCGCAACCGTTGCGCCTGTTTCGGGCGCGGCATTGGGCGCCTTTGCGGTTACATTTTATCCGTGTTCATCTGCTCAATCTGTGTCGCCATTTGGCCGCCATCCGTGGTTTTTTGTGATAAAGGCTGTGATGAAGCCTGTGATTGAGGCCGGGGGCGTTGCGCAAATAGATACATGGATAATGATCTGATCGTCCACTTTCCATTTTCAATTCCCGTAGGGATGGGGTCTTAGGGGCGCGCTCCTAGGAGAGGGGGTAGCGGAGAACCAAACGGAGGGAGGCGCGGACACGCCTTTAGGCTCAGGCCTTTCGACCGGAGCGCGTGCCCGTAGAGAGGGGGAGGCTTCCCCCCTTCGGGGAATGGATAATGGCGGATTTTGGAGACCGTGCGTTTCATTCCTGTCATTTTCCATTATCCGCTTTCCATTATCAATTCCCGGAGGGGGACAGCCGTGCTTGCTTATGATGCCGCATCCTAAGGAAAGCCCTTCGGGGCCCTAGATGGTGTATTCCGGCTCCGCGTTACCGTGTTTGTAAACCTCGCGCAGATCGGCGAGGGTGATTGTGTCGACCGTGCCGATGATGCACTCGTATATTGCGTACCATGTACGGCGGCTGGGGCAGGCTTTCGCGTCAGGGCAAAGTTCCTCGTCGATACAGGCGGCCGGCTGCAACGGGCCTTCCACCGCCCGGAGAATGTCGCCCGCGCGGATCTCTTCAGGGGTTTTGGCAAGATAGTAGCCGCCCAGCGGTCCGCGCACTCCATGGATCAACCCCGCCTTGCGGAGCGGGATAAACAGTTGTTCGAGATAACCCTCTGAGTAGCCGGTGTTTTCGGCGATTTCGCGGGTGCTGGCAAAAGATTCGCGGGCTTCCCGTGTTTCTTCGATCAGCGCGAGATAGAGCAGCACTTCGAGCGAATACCGACCTTTCGTTGATATTCTCATGTTGATTGACGGGGAATCGCCGCCTCCAAGTCTTCAATCAGGTCATCGGCCTCCTCAATGCCGCAAGAGATGCGGATAAGACGGTCGTTTACACCGGCGGAAAGCCGCATCTCCTCTGGAATTGCCGAGTGAGTCTGCACAAGCGGATAGGTGATAAGCGATTCGACACCGCCCAGACTCTCCGCAAAAAGGATTAGTTTGACAGAGGCGAGCAGCTTCGGGACATATTCGGCCTTTTTCAGATAGAACGAGATCATCCCTGAATGGCCGCGCGCCTGATAGCTTGAAAGCGCATGCTGGGGATGGTCGTCGAAGCCGGTGTAGAAAACCTTCTCGACGGATGGGTGGGCGCGGAGGTACGCGGCAATCTTTTTACCGTTTTCCTCGTGCTTTCCCATACGGAGCGCAAGCGTTTTGAGCCCGCGCAATGTGAGCCAAGCGTCAAACGGCGCAAGCGTCGCCCCCTCGCTCATCTGGGCCTGTCGCAACACCTCTTCCGCCTCATAGTTGGAATGGACGATGATCCCAGCAAGCGTGTCGTTATGCCCGGAAAGATACTTCGTCCCGCTGTGAACGACAAAATCCGCCCCCAGATCAAGCGGATTCTGGAAATAAGGCGAGAGAAACGTGTTGTCAACGATGAGGTAGCCCCTGGTACGATGGATAAAGTCGGCGCAGTGCCTAATGTCTGTCACCTTCATCATCGGGTTGGAGGGAGTCTCGATGAAAAGCCCCTTCGTTTCAGGCCTCGTCGCCGCCTCAATCTTCGCGAAGTCCGACGTGTCAACCCACGAAAAGATGTAGCCGTAGTGGGCGTAGTATTCGTTGAAAAGCCGGAATGTCCCGCCGTAGAGGTCCTCGGACACGATAAGGTGGTCGCCGGGCTGGAACAGCTTGATCAATGTGGAGATCGCGCCCATCCCGCTGGAAAAAGCCAGCCCATACTTGCCGTGTTCAAAAAGCGCCATCGACATCTCAAGCTCCCTCCGCGTAGGATTCTGACAGCGCGAATAATCGTACCCCGTACTCTGCCCCAATGCCGGGTGGCAAAACGTAGCGCTCTGAAAGATCGGTGTCGAGATCGCCCCTGTCCCCGCCTCAACCGGCGTTATGCCATGCACAAAAAGAGTCCCCGCTTTCTTCACCATCCCTCCCGAACAACCCGCTCTTTAATCGGACATTTCCTCTCGACCACAAGATATAATAATGAGATTTAGCATAATTGACAAGGCGCCCGCAAAATAATCAAAAAATAGAGTCTCTTTCAAAACTCAACAAACGAAGTATTGAAGGAACTTCAGGGCAGCCGGACAGACAACTGCCGGCATGAGCACAAAGGAAACTTTCTTATACCCTTTCACATATACCGCTTTC
>JAIRNN010000209.1 GCA_031257995.1 Spirochaetaceae bacterium
GCAGATTTTTTACGGAAAGCACGGTTTACCCCGACGGCTTGGATCACGGGAACTGCGGATGAACGCGGACGGATGCGGATTTTTCACGCCGGGCTTCTCTTAATCCGCGTACTCTGCGAGACGAAAGCGCGTTACGGCTTCGAGATATGCGCGGGCTCCGGCTTGAGGGGGCGCGGCTCACGTTCTACATCAAGCCCGAAACGGCTTTATGCTGCCGCTGATAATGCAGCTGCTGAAACAAACGTTTTCGGCGCGGTTCAACGCGCGGACGGGGACGGACGAGGCACGTGTGGGGCGAGCGATACGAGTCGGATATCCTGTGGGGAGGGCCGCCTGATGGATTTTTTTTGGGAGGGGGAAAAGTGGACTGGGCGGCGGTGGAAAAGTCGGCGGAAACGAAGATTCCGGCGGCTATAGCCTACACCTTGTCTTGGGGCAACCCCCGCTCGGACGGGATGATGATAACGACGAGTTTTTCGGCGAAAAACGCTTCCAAACCCGTGTCCCCACCCGGTTAACGCCCCGGATCACGGCCAAAAAGGAGTTACATACAGCCTCAATCACGTGGGCCACAGATGGCCGCAAAAGAGACATGCCCGCCCCACAACGCGGAGTTTTGAAACAGGCTCGATTATCAATTCTCCATTCCCCCGAAGGGGGGAACGCTCCCGGCCTTAATCACGGCTCAATCACGATGAACCGCAGATGACACATCTGCGGTTCATCGCGTTCGATCTAGAGGTTGTAGAACGCCGACTTCCCCGCATACAAGGCGGTTCCGTCAAGTTGGTCCTCTATCCGCATAAGCTGGTTGTATTTGGCAACACGGTCGGTACGGCTCATGGAACCGGTCTTGATCTGTCCCGTCTCCAACGCGACAACGAGATCGGCGATAAACGTATCTTCCGTTTCGCCTGAGCGGTGGGAGACCACGGCGGTGTACCCGGCCCGTTTTGCCATCTCAATCGCCTCATAGGTCTCGGTAACGGTGCCAATCTGGTTCACCTTGATGAGGATCGAGTTACAACTGCCTTCTTTAATACCGCGCTCAAGCCGTTTGGTGTTGGTCACGAAGAAATCGTCGCCGACAATCTGGATTTTTGAGCCGAGTTTCCGGGTCAGGTTGACATAGCCGATCCAGTCGTTCTGGTCGAGCGGGTCTTCAATCGAGATGATCGGGTATTTGGCGACCCATTTCTCGTAGAGCGCGATCATGTCGTCCGCAGAAAGAACCTCGCCAGGATTGGACTTCCAGAACTTATAGCCCTTGCCGCCGCCTTCTTCAAAAAGCTCGGAGCTGGCACAGTCCATCGCGATACCGAACTGTTCTTTGTCCGCCTTGTACCCGGCCTTCTCGATGGCCTTCACGATGAATTGGAGTGCCTCCTCGTTGGCGATGTCCGGGGCAAAGCCGCCCTCGTCGCCGACCGCCGTGTTCTTGCCCGCGTCTTTCAAAAGGCTCTTGAGGCTGTGAAAGACCTCCGCCGTCCAACGAACCGCTTCCCGCATGGTGGGCGCGCCGACCGGCATGACCATGAATTCCTGGAAATCCACCTTGTTGTCGGAATGCTTGCCGCCGTTGATGATGTTTGCCATCGGCACCGGCAGAAGTGCCGTGTGAATGCCGCCCAAGTATTTGTACAACGGGAGGCCCACCGAATCGGCGGCGGCAACGGCCGTGGCCATCGACACGCCGAGAATCGCGTTCGCGCCAAGTTTACTCTTGTTTTCCGTGCCGTCAAGCTCGATCATCGTGCGGTCCACATCGACCTGATCGGCGGCTTCAAGCCCTTCGACCGCATCGGCAATCACGTCATTCACGTTGGCCACTGCCTTCAGCACGCCCTTGCCCAGATAACGGCCCTTGTCGCCGTCCCGCAACTCGACCGCCTCATGTTCGCCTGTTGACGCGCCGGACGGAACAATCGCCCTGCCGGAAGCGCCGTCATCCAGAATGACCTCCACCTCGACTGTGGGATTGCCGCGCGAATCTAAAACTTCCCGCGCCTGTACCTGTTCAATATAACTCATGGTTTTCTCCTATAATAACAGAATAGGATAATATACCATTGAACAGATAAAAAAGTCAAGGCCGGCACTATGCCTCCAGCAATTCCGAATTCAAATTAGATAAAACTTTACAATACAATAACTTATTAAAATACACGCCGAAACTGCTGGATTTGTAAATCATTGCAATGTAACGATTTGGGGTTTGAAATTAGAATTGTTGTATGCCTCTATAATCCGTTAAAAACATCCACTGTTATGCGGACGAGTTATTTTGACTGTGGAATAGATATTGGACTTATTCAACAACCGGGGTGGTTGTCGCGGACTAAGTCCGTTTCAAGTTTTGTGGTTTTTGGGGCTTAAAAGCCCTGCACTAAATCCTAGGATAAACGCACAGAGATAGAATCTGTTTTCAATTCACGACCTTTCACTTTTTTTCCCATTTTTTCGGGTCAAATTAAAGCAAAACCGCCACTCAACACCTTATATACAGTAAGGAGAATTGTATATGAATACACCAAGAAAGTTAAAACAGAATGCTTGGTACAAAGTAGGGACAGAGGTCAATATCGGCGAGCCCTTGTTCCGGCTGCCGTGGACGAAAGTACTGCTACACCGTGTGCTCCGCGAGATCAAGAAGCGTTATCCCTTCGAGATGCGCGGCCTGAAACTCGAGGGATCGTGGCTCACGTTTTACATCAAGCCCGAAGACGGCTTTATGCTGCCGCTGATAATGCAGCTGCTGAAACAAACGTTTTCTTTACGGTTCAATATAATCGTAGGAAGGAAGGGGCACGTGTGGGGGGGAGCGGTATGCGTCGGAGATCTTGGACGGGGAGCCGCCTGAGGATGCGGAAATGGCAGACTGGGAGGCAATAGACAAGTCGGCAAACACGCCGATAGCGGGGGCGATGGCCTATACCTTGAGTTGGGACAGCCTTAGGTCGCCCGGGATGACGATAACGACCCGGTTTTCGGCCCACAACGTCGCCAAACCCGTGTCTCCGCCCGGCTAACCGCCCACTTTACGGCAAAAAGGGGATTACAGACAGCCTCAAAGATCTCGGCCAGAGATGGCCAGAGGAGAGGTCTGCCCACACCGCAACATGAGGTATTGAAACAGCCTCAAATATCATAGGATTACACGGATACCACGGATACATGCGGATTTTTCACACCAGGCGCCGCTTCATCTGTAGTTTCTTGTGATGAATGCAGTGATGAAGCCCGTGATTAAAGCCGGGGACGGGAAACAACGGGCTATGCCCGGTACCGCGTCCAAACCCCGAATTGAAATCCCTATCCACCCGTCCGTCTTGAAAAACAAGCCCCGTACGGACAGCCTCATACTGGATACATTAACTACAATGGAAAGAGCGTATTCCGATTGTTCACGATGGAGGCAAAACCATGACGAACCACACTGTAGCGGTACGTATCAAGCTGTTTTTGACGTTAGCGGCCTTCGCGTTATTTGCCGCGCCGCCGCTTGCCGCCCAGATGGAGCCCGGCTTTGAAACCAGTCCGGACAGCGGCGGGGTCGTGATTACCAAACACACGGGGCCGGGCGGGGCCGTTGTTATACCCGTAGCCATCGGGGGAAGACCGTTGTTGGAATTGGCGGAAGGGCTTGTGAGAACAGCCGCTTGACATCCGTTATGATACCGGTGGGGATTACCATCATTGGCAATTGGGCTTTTTCCGGCTGCCGCGGCCTTGCCTCCGTTATCATACCGGAAACGGTTACCTGTATTGGTGACAGTGCTTTTCGCGGCTGCACCGGCCTTGTCTCCGTCATCATACTGGAAGGCATCATCAATCTTGGCAATAATGTTTTTGTCGGCCGTAAAAGCCTTGCCTCCGTTACGATACCGGAAGGCGTTTCCCGCATCGGCGACTATGCTTTTTTCAACTGTTCCGGTCTTGTCTCTGCCGCCATACCCACAAGCGTTACCAGCATTGGCAAGCAGGCTTTTGCCGATTGCACCGGTCTTGCCGCTATCACCATACCGGAAGGCGTTACCGTCATTGGAAAGGATGCTTTCGACAACTACGAAATCCTCGCCTCCGTTACCATACGGGAAGGCGTTGCCGACATTGGCAGGACGGCTTTTTCCGGCTGCAAAAGTCTTGCCTCCGTTACGATACCGCCGGGCGTTACCAGTATTGGAGCGCAGGCTTTTTGGGAGTGTTTCAGATTGAAATCCATCACCATACCGGGAAACGTTATCACCATTGACAATTGGACTTTTGCCGGCTGTTCAAACCTTGTCTCCGTCACGATACTGGAAGGCGTTACCACCATTGGCGTGGAGGCTTTTGTCAGTTGCCGAAGCCTTACCTTCCTCATCCTACCGGACAGCGTTACCCGCATTGGCTCAGGGGCTTTTAAAGGCTGTTATAACCTAAAGCCGGAAGTCCGTGCGGATATTGAAAAGCGGTTCGGGAACGGGGTGTTTTAGTGAAGCAAAGGGGGCAAGCCCCGCCACTGTCAACAAGTTAAGGGATAGTGCCTGGAGACTTCCCTCTTTTTTCAATTCCCTGGAGATGCCGTCCGTTGCACATCAATAATCACCAACTGGCAGCGTTCCTTGCCGCTGAAATAGTCGCGGGCGATGTTGAACACCGCGTCAACACGGTCGCCATCGGAAAAGTCCCGTCCGGCTTTGTCGGCAGCCTGCCAGTAGACGCAGGGCCATTTGTGCGCGCCCGCGTCCAGCGTGAACTTGACGTGGTTCGCCTCGAGTTTCCCCATGAAGGCCGTCTCGCTCAAAGTGAGCCCCCGCGACAGGAACACCAGCGCGGGATTCTCGTTGCCAAAAGGCTCGAAGCGGTCAACGGTCTTGAAAATGTCCGGCTTCAGGTAGGATGGCGGCAGCTCCGCGTCAATGGCGATCACATCATCCGCACTCTCGTCCAACTCAATCGAGGCCGAAAGACGCTGGACGCGCTCAAGGAAGGGAGGCCAGTTCGCCATATTCAGCGTGAACCCCGCCGCCTGGTCATGCCCGCCGTGATTGGTGAAGAGATCGGCGCAGGTTTCCAGAAACGCGGCAAGAGCATAGCCCCGTGTGGAACGCAGCGACCCAACCGCCGTCTCGCCTGAAATGTTCACCACCATCGCGGGCACGTTGAAACGTTTCATCAGGCGGTTCGCGATGATGCCGGTAACCCCCCGCGGAATCTCCTCGCTCGCCGCCATGACAAAAACATCGTTGTACCGCGCCTTGCCCTCCTCTGCCAGTGGCAGCGCGATCTTCCAGCCCTCATCGCCGATACGCTTCCGTTCCTCGTTCATCAGGACAATCTCATCGGCAAGCTGTTCCCGCTCCGCCCGGTCTTCCGAGAGCAAAAGGCGCGCGGCCTTTTCCGCATGGCCCATACGACCCGCCGCGTTCAATGCCGGGCCGAGTTTCCACGCGATGTCGTGAATGGAGAGCATCCTTCCCGCAAGATCGAGCTTCGCCATCAGATTGGACACCCCCGGACGCGCCCCGGCGTTGAGACTCTTCAAGCCCGCCCGGACGATGACGCGGTTTTCGTTTTCAAGCGGCATAATGTCCGCCACCGTCCCCAGCGCGGCAAGCTGGAGCAGCCCGTCATCGTTCCCACCCGCCAAGTTGTCCCGCTTCCGCATATACGAGACAAAAAGATTGCAGAACACGTCAAGTTCGGAGAGGGGCTTGTCCGCATACCGCGCAAGTTTCGACCCCTCGCGCAGACGCAACAACGACTTCCCCTCGACCCCCGGAATTTCCTTCGCGATCTGGGGCGCCGCGTCAAACAGGTTGAAATCTACGCCCTTTCCAAACGCCCCGGCGAGCAGTTTTTGCTGCGGCCCGGCATCCCACACCAGAATCTGCTGGCCGGAAAGAAAGTCCGGCAGCCGCGTCTCCGTAACACTCACCGTCCCCGGCACAATCGTCTCGGAAAGCGTTTGCTCCACGGCGAGATTCCGCATCTTGGCAACCTCGATGACAACCGCGTCGTTTGAAGGCCGTGCGTTGAGCAGACACAGCGATGCCCCGTAACTCTTTGAATGAAGCGCGAACCGCAACGCCGACACGAGTTTGTACGCGACAACGCAACCGCAAATCTCACGGAACGGATAGCCTGACCCTTCCAGCTTGGGATTGACAATGGCAACCGCGTCCGGAACCGCCTCCTGCGGGTTGTGGTGGTCGGTAATAACCACGTCAATCCCCAGCGCGTTCGCCCTATCCACCTCGGCAAGATTGGAAATCCCGCAGTCCACCGTGATGATCAGCGTAACATCGTCCCGTGCCGCCGCCTCCACCGCCTCGGCCGAAAGCCCGTAGACCTCGTCCCCTTGAGGAATCCGCCAAAGTACCTCCAGCCCCATCCCGCGCAGATAGGAAGTCAGCAGCGTCGTACTCGTGATCCCGTCCACGTCCCGGTCGCCGAACACCAGCACCTTCTCCCTCTCCTCCTTCGCCGCGAGAATCCGCTCAACCGCATCCTCCATCCCCGGCAGCAGAAAAGGATTGTGCAGATACCGCTTGTCGTCCTCAAGGTAGTAGAGAATATCCTTCCCCTCAACGACCCCCCGCCTGAGCAAGATCGAAGCCGTCAAAGCTTCGCAGCCGAACTTCGCGGCCAACTCCTTCACCGCGTCCTGGGGAATATCCCTTTTTTCCCAAACCATTATCGCTAGAGGATACACGAAAAAACAAGGAGGGGGAAGTCTCCCCCCTGCCTCCAGCCGGCTCAAACACTACAAACCCTTTAATGGGTTTGTAGTGTTTG
>JAIRNN010000246.1 GCA_031257995.1 Spirochaetaceae bacterium
TGCAATATAACCTGAATATGGCTGTTGACAATCTTTGGTCTATACATAAAGCTATAGTTACATTTTCATAATGTCCTGCAGGTGTCTTTTCGGTTACATTTTGAAATGTCTCATCACGGGGCAATCTCTTAAAGGAACCCCGGAGCATAAAAGCGGACTTTGAAATCACCACGCAGGTCGCGCCCGTTTCCGCTCCTGTGGAGAATTGATGTTGGAGTATAGGCTGTACGCATCGGTGTATGGCTTAGACGCATATCAATGAATAATGAACAAATAACCATGAACCGTAAATAACGTTCACGGTTCATGGTTTGCCTTAATCACATTGAACTACAGATGAACATGGATAGGACAGATGCGCACAGATCTTTCACCCCATACCCCTTTTTATCCGAGAAAATCCGTGTTAATCCGCAGACCCTTTTTATCCGTGTTCATCCGCGCTCATCCGCGGTTTTCCGTGATAAAGCCTGTGGTTAATGCCGTGCGTTGCGGGAGACTTTCTCCTTATCCTTTCACCGCGCCCGCGACCATTCCCTTCATAATCTGTTTGCGAAACGCGAAGTAAAAAAGAATTGTCGGTATCATCGCAAGCAGCATCGTCGCAAAAATCTGCGGGTAATTCGACGAATACTGGCCCTTTAACATAGCGATTTCAAGGGGAACAGTGCGCTTTTTTGCGTTGCTGATGAGAACAAGCGCAAAAGAGAACTCGTTCCATGCGGCAAAGGTCTGAATAACGGCTACCGCCGCGAGAATCGGGCGGCACATCGGCAACATGATGGTAAACAGTGTCCGGTGAAAACTCGAACCGTCGATTGACGCGGCTTCTTCCATAGAGGAGGGAATTCCCTTGATATAGCCTTCAACAAGAAAAATCGCCACCGGGAGGCCGAACGCGATGTAGGGCAACGCAAGGCCCGCGAGACTGTCGGTGAGGCGGAACTGGCGGAACAGCACATACAAGGGCACCATGAGAGAGTGAATCGGGATCAGCATACCAAGCAAAAACAGCGCGAAAACGATGCGGTTCCCCCGAAACTTTACCCGTCCCAGCATATACCCGGTGATAAAACCGAAAAGCGTGATAAAAATCACGGCAATGATAGTCGTGAAGAAGCTGTTGCCAATGGCGCGCAGCAGGTTCGCGTCCTGCCGCCCGATGACGTTCAGGTAATTCCCAGCGTATAGTGCTTTGGGTAATGCCAGCACATTGTCGTTGAACTCTTTTTGCCCTTTGAACGAGGAGTACAGCATCCAGACAACGGGAAAAAGACAGGAAAGTGAAAAAAGAATGATGACGGCGTTTGCAATAATCGCGGCGCAGGTACGTTTTGCTTTGTCAACCGGCGTATTGCTCCGTACCGCTGTTAGCTCTGCGGAACTCATTATGCAGCCTCCTTCGTTAATTTATTGACACCGAGTTGAGTAATGCCGATTATCAAGAGGCTTAGAATAAAAATCCCCATTGATATGGCGCTGCCGTAGCCCATGTTGGACTGGACGAAACTCGTGATATAGCCGTACATTGCCATGACGTTTGACGACGAGCCCGGCCCGCCCGAAGTCATCACGTAAATATGGTCGAACGCCTTCATATTGCCCGCGATGCAGAGCGTGAGACACACGAGGATGGTGTTTTTTATCAGGGGCAGCGTGATGTGAACCGCCCGTTTAACCGGACCCGCGCCGTCCAGCTCTGCCACCTCGTAAATTTCCTTGTCAATTGTCGTGATTGCCGAAAACAGGATAATCATATAGTAGCCGATGTACTGCCAGATAAGCGGAATAGAAACCACGACCATGATGGAACTCGCTTCGTTAAGCCAGATTTTCTGCATATCGCTCATGCCGAGAACGCCGAATATATGGTTTAACAGGCCGTAACGGTAATCAAATATGATGCGCCACACCATACCTATCGCTACCGCCGAGATAGTGCTGGGAAAAAAAGTCAGTGTAGAGTGGAGATCCTTAAACTTAACCTCTTTCGCGTTGATGATCATCACGAAGACAAACGCCAGCCCGATTTGACCCGCGACACAGGCGGCAACCAAAAAAATGTTGTGGCTGAACGCCTGCCAAAAGAGCCTGTCGTTCAGCAGAGTCGTAAAATTGGCAAGTTCCGTAAACGTTTTGTTTGGGCCTCCCGACCACTTGAAAAAACTAAAATAGAACGCCTCGAAAAGCGGCACGATAACCGCAAAAATAAACAGCGCAACCGGTATCGCAAGATACATGACAATGTACCGCCGTTTCGGTTTTATAAAATCAGCCATACGGCCTCCTCGTTTTGTATAGTACTTCTGCTTAAAAATATAAAGAGGGGGAAGCCTCCCCCTTCGCTCCAGCCCGCCGCCCGCAAGCGGGCTTAGGGGCTTACACTATCCCCCTCAGCGGGGCGCTACCGCCCCCGCAACGCCCCCGCCCTACGGAAAATTGAAAATGGAACGCAGACAAGGGAAAATGAGAGGAATGAAACGAGCGACCTCCAATTCCTGCCATTTTCAATTATCCATTCCCCCTAAGGGGGATGCCCCCGCTTCCGACTCCAAAGGCGCCACCTCGTCCCTTCCGGGGAGATGATCCCCCCCGGAAGTTTTGGCAGCCGCCTTATTTCAGATACGCTGCCTGAGATTCCGAGGCGACCTGTTCCGGCGCCTTCTCGCCGTTTAACATCTCTTGAAGCCCGATGTTCATAACGCTGACCACTGCTCCGTCCATAAAAGAATCATATATCTGACATATCGGATTCTCATTGAAACGGTAGAAATCCGCCGTAAAACTATCAAACTTGGAAAGATCAACGTTATCAACGGCACACGCCCCTGTTTGCGCGTAGTTTGAGGCAAGATACTCGGCGAAAACCGGCCCGGTGATGTAAAGAATGAGGTCTTTGGCAAGATCGAGCTTCTCCCCTTCCAGTTTCGTGTTAAGCGTAAGACCCATGCCGTTTCCCGCCGCATGAGTGCCGGACGTTGCCGATGCTCCTGCGGGCTGAGGAATCGGCGCAAACTTGATCCGATCTTTGAGTTCAGGATCCGCATACTGACCAATGTAGGTGATGTCCCAGTTACCGCAAATAACGGCTGCGGACTGCCCGTTGATAAAGTAATCTCGGGCGACCTCGTTGTTCACGGCGTTGAAGTCTTTGTTAAACATACCGCTCAGGAAAGCTTTTTGGGTAAAACGAAGCGCGTCGACGAACGGCTTGTCTTCAAATGACGCGCCGTTTTTCCGGTCGATTATGTTGAAAAACCAGTCCGAACCGGTGAAACGGTCTCCCACTGCGGAAAGAAAAGTGGAGTTGATCTGCCATTGCCCCGCGTTGCCGAAAGAGAATGTGTCGATGCCTTTGCTCTTGAAATAGGCGGCGGCTTTCTCGACCTCTTCCCACGTTGTCGGGAAGGACGGATACCCGGCCTCAGCCCAGAGCTGGGAATCGTAGGCGACGACCGTGCACGTTCCCGTCGCGAGGATGGGAATTCCGTAAATTGCCCCGTCAACGCGGAACGGCGCAAAGAGGCCGTCTTTGTACTTTGAACCGTGCGGACTTGCCTTGATCACCTCATCCAGCGGCGAAATGAGCTTGTTGGCGACCCATTCTTTCGTCCACATACCCTGAACCAGCGCGACATCGGGAAGGTCGTTGGCCGAGGCAAGCGCCGCCATCTTCACCTTCCAACTGTCGTTGTCGAGAACGGTTTGCTCAAGGATCACGTTGGGATGTTCTTTTTCCCATTCGGCGATGGCATAGCGAAACGCCGTCGCGCCCGCATTGCCGTCACGGACTTCCTGTTCTGTTGAAAAATGGTGAAAGGTCAGCGTGATCTTGCCGTCCGCCACATTCTTCTTTTGGCAACCTAAAAACAACACGCCGCACACAACGGCGATAACGATAAACACTTTCTTCATAATGATACTCCTTCTATTTTTAGTAACAAAGTTTAAAAACGCCATTTCAAAACATCACGTTTTGAAACAACTCACGGTATGCGCTGAAAACATGAACTTGTCTGATGAGCCGGCACGAACGGCAGACTCTTCAACCGCTTCATCTTCTATACCGCATAATTTTATGAACGCTGTATACGCATGAAATTCCGTATACTGAATTTCCGCCAACCTCCTGAAACTTGAAACGAGGCCGATGCCCGGCTCACATGAAAACGCTACGTCATACCGGCCTCCTTTTTAGTGTTCCATTCGCCGGGGCGCGAATGCATAGCGCCGCTTGTTGAACGAAAGTCCCCAAGGGTCGATGAATCGTACTGTAAAAAAAATCTGTTATAAAAAGGAAAGATACCAATAACAAGAGGAAAACCGCCGTGGTTACGAGTACTGTTTCCGGCACACGGGCGGCCCATAAAACGTGGAAAACTGAAAAAAGGTGAAAAACCCGTGAAAAGGGTCCAAAAAGGGTGTTTAGAGGTCTAAAAACCCCGTTTAGGGGGGGGGGGCCTTCGCGACAGGGGGGAGTACACGAGGAAAGAATTCACTAAAAACAACATTTTCTTCATTACAACTGTTACCCTATATACAACAATCCCGCCCCGGCTTTCAGGACGATAGGTACTTATACCACACCTGCAAAAACTTGTCAAGTGGGTACAGGAATTCTTTCAAAACCTTAGTATCCTTTATATTTCTGGATTTCCCGTATTTCAACGAAAAATTTCGCGCTTGCCGACCATTCGCCGTCCATGAGTGTTACGGCTGGAAATTCCGCCAGCGCGATTCTGCCGCGTACCGTTTTGGGCCGTTCACGCTCTCTGCCGCGCACAAGGGAACGAACCGCTTGTTTTGCCGCATCCCGCAGACTATTCCGACCGTCTTCGTTTAGACCGGCTCTCCCGCGGGCATTTATCACGCGCAGTTGGCCGCTCAGCCATGCGCCGCGCCGCGCCGTCTGCGCCGCATCCATCTCGTAATCGGCCCAAAGCCGGAGGATTGATCCTTCCCGATCGGAATCATCCGGCCTCATCCGCATGTCGCCGAAAGAAAGCTCACCGAGCGGCATCCAGTCAAACGCTTCCTCCACATTACGCGCCTTTTCCCCGACCTCATACTCAAACTCCCATCCGTATATCATGCCGGAAAAGAAGTCCATCGCCCCGGAAAGCGCCGCAAGTTGGGCATCGCGCCACGAAAGCGGGTACGTTCCCGTTTGTCCGGAACTCTCGTTGCCGGGCAATGCGGCCCAAACCGGCTCCGAATCCACCGTTACCATACCGCGCAGCACATCCTGGGCGTAACCGGCGCCCGAAACCGCCAGCAAACCAACGGTACACCATAAAAAAACATTTATCCGCATATATATTCATATCGGCGCAAAAATTGGAATTCGCCATGCTTTCCATTTCGTTATCGCTTCTGTGATTATTTTAAAACCACAAACGTATGGTCTAAACTTGACCCGCAAGATGAAAGAATAAAACCCGCGAACTTTCACGAACAGACACGAACGGCACTGGGTAACCTTCATTCTCCGCTTGAATTCGGGTAAAGCACAGGTAAAATCAACACTCCCAAAACAAAAGGTGAGTGTTGTTCGTGTGAAAGCAGACTAATATTCCTGGAATAATCTCAAAACTCAAAGCACGATACGCGCTGTTCGTGAAAGTACGCGGTTAATCGTGATTCCGGCCTTCATCACGGGCTTCGTCACGATTAACTGCGGATTAACGCGGATTAGGTGGATACACGCGGATTTTTCACACCGCGCCCCTCTTAATCCGTGAAAATCCGCGCCGCCCTATGGCGCAATCTGCGGGCACTTTATTCTGTGGTTGATCGTGATGAAGCCCGTGATAACGTTTTGCGTTTTTCCTTGATATTTCCACCTCAACGTGTTATACTATTATCTGTTGTCGGAAGTGCCGCCCTTACGCTGTTTTAGCATGAGAAGGGCGTGTTATACCGATAATTGAGAGCGTACCAATGGTGGAGTTTGACTGCAGAGACAACAGAAAGATGACTCACGGCTTCACTCATGTACCCCCGCCCTTATAATATTTCACAAAAAGCGTGTCAAGCTCCCCGCTGAAAACGGGCTCTTCTCTTATCACTATTCCCCATTCGGATATCACAGCACTTCATCTTTAGGCCAAAACGCCCGCCTCTCATCCGTTATCCGTTATCTATGTATAAGACTATTGGGACGTAAAGGCGTTTTATATTTTTAGAAGGAGAACAATATGAATAAATTAAGGTTTGTTACCGATGTTCGCGGCGGGGTTGCGGGGTTTGGCCGCATGCTGTGCGCGGTTGTGTTCATGCTCGTTTTGACGGGGTGCGGCGAGTCGGAGACGGGTACATCGCCGCCCGCGACCACCCCGGCGGCGGAGAAGTTACTCCTCGTGACGGCGGACAGCCTGCCGACTACAGAGATGTTGACGCTCGTCTTCAGCGGGGCGATAGAGGGCCTCTCGGTAGCGGACATAGAGATCAAGCCCGCCGACGGATCCAGTGCCGACGTTACGAGGAGACGGCTTATGCGCCTCGGCACGATGAGCCGCAATGTTACCGTGACAGGAGCGCCGGAGGACCCGGTGAACCCGGTCGGCTCCGAAGACCCGTTTGTGTACACGATCGGTGTGAGCGTAACAAAGTCATGCAAGGTGGATGTGTCTGTCAATAAGAACGGTACCGCTTTAGGCTTAGAGCGGGACCCCACTCAGGCTTAGAGTGCGACCGTATTCAGGCTTAGATCATGGTTATTCTGTGGTCAAGTTTAGACGTATGGTACGGGGTGGAACGGCGGGTAATATCCCTATTCCTTCCATCGCCGCAGTTTGAGCCAGTTCACACAGAGCGGGAACCATTGGGCAACGTGGGGGTTAATAAACCCGCTATCCCCGGCACTGGTTTCCGCGATAGCCAGGGACATACCGTGTTTTCCTTCGGGAAAAATATGCATTTCCAGGGGAATTCCCGCCCGCCGCAAGGCTCCGGCCAAGAGCAAACTGTTTTCTACCGGAACCGACTGGTCGGTATAGGTATGCCAGAGGAACACCGGGGGCAGGTTCCCGCTTATCTGATTTTCCAGAGAAAGGAGAGTCAGCAGATCGGGATCGAGCTCCTCTCCAAGAAGGCGGTTAAAAGATGCCCTGTTGGCAAATTCGCCGGAGGTAATGACCGGATAACAGAGAACCAGGGCTTGTGCGCTGGTACAGAGGGGATTAATACCGGGAGAGGCGGCAAAGTCCCGTGAAGCGAAAAGCAGTGTAGAGAGAGCCAGATGTCCCCCGGCGGAAAACCCCATCAGGACAATCCTGCCGGAATTTAGCGTCCATTCAGTGCTGAGTTCCCGAATAAGGGTGAGGGCCCTGGCGCAGTCCAAAATGGGGACCGGATGACGGCGGGGTTCGCAACTGTACCAAAGTATAAAGGCATGGAAGCCTTCGGCGTTAAAACGGACCGCCAGGGTTTCCGCCTCCCTGGGTGAACACCGCAGATAGCCGCTGCCCGGCAGAATCAGTGCCGCTGGACGGGGAGTCTCGCTCTTTAATAAATAGGCATCCATGCTGGGCCTGAACCCATCCCCCAAATTCCCCCGGTATTGCCAACCTTCCCATAAATCCACCGTAAAAGTCCGCATACATCCTCCTGAAACATAACTAATTCTCCAATTCCCCACAAAACAGGAAAAAAAGAAAAAAATTACTTGACAAACAAAAACAGCCAAGTTATTCTAGCTTATTACGGAGTTCGAAATAAGTCAAGAAGAGACGCAAATTGAATAAGGTAAGCCTCAACGAGGTCGCGGAACAAGCGGCTCATCCTGCAATCAATTATAACCGGTCAAAGCCTCTCCTGTATAGTCCCGGCGCAACAAATCGGTCTCTCGCCAAGTACGGTAACTTCCCTGGTTTCGGAGTTTTTGGAGGAAAATGTATGAAAAAAGAGAAAATCACCGGCAAAAATTTTTCTTGACATTGTAATTAAAGACGTTTATAATGATTATACTATGATAAAGCGTAAATTGATTGTCGCTTCCCATGGTGGATTTGCACAAGGAGCAGTAAATGCGGCAACTCTTATCATTGGAGAACTAGACTGTGAGCTGGAAGTTTTTTGTATGTATCTTGGGGAAACTCCTATCGCTTTTGTCCAGAAACTGGAGGAGGAAATTGTCCGTGAACCGGAGAAGGAATATGTGATCATGGCCGACCTCTTTGGCGCCAGTATCTGCAATACTCTGTATCCGCTTACCCGTTTTCCCAATGTCAAACTCTTCACCGATTTTAACTTGCGCCTTCTTATTGAGGTCGTGTCCGATTACCGGGAGTCCCTGACTCCTGAAGATATGGAGACCCTAGCCGCCAATAACCGGGAATGTCTGCGGGCTTTGCATTTTACGGAATCAGGTGGAGAGAAATCTGAAGATTTTTAACAAGAGGTAACCAAGGATAAAACTAAGGACAGAATGGATAAAATGAACAAAACGAACAAAAAGACATTTTTTGAACTGTTTCCCGTAAAAAAGCCAGTTGTCGGCATGATGCACGGCAGGGGGCAGAGCGATAAACACATACTGGACATTGCGAAACAGGAACTGGAGATCTACAGGGCCGGAAAAGTAGACGGGGTTCTGGTAGAAAATTATTTTTGCAGTCCCCAACAGACGGAAATGGTCCTTGACTATGTGGCAAAAAATCACGGGGACTTAATCTACGGCATCAATCTACTGGACGACGATAAACTCAATTTTTCGCTTGCCCGAAACTATGGATGCGCTTTTATGCAGATTGATTCGGTCTGCGGTCATGTACCGCCTGAAAAAGACGGGGAACTGGCTGAATTCCTGCGGCGTGAACGGGAATCCTGCGATGCGGTGCTTATCGGCGGTGTTCGTTTCAAGTATCAGCCGTACTTGTCCGGCAGAGAACTGGAAGAAGATCTGCGGATCGGCGCCGAACGTTGTGATGCCATCGCGGTTACTGGAGACTATACAGGGCAGGAAACGGATTTTGCCAAAATTCAATCCTTCCGTGACATTTTGGGGGATTTTCCCCTGGTTGTGGCTGCGGGCGTTACCGCTGGTAACATCAAACGACAGCTTGCTATATGCGATGCCTGTATAACCGGCAGTTACTTCAAACGGAATCATAGCATAAAAGAGGAATTGGATGCCGACAATATCGCCGAATTCATGAATGCCGTTAAAAAAGTTCGGGAGGAGAGAAATGATTAAACTGGTACGGGTTGATCACCGTTTATTGCATGGCCAGGTTGCTTTTACGTGGACAAAATATCTGGGAACCGACTGTATCCTTATTGCCAATGACGAGGTAGCGCGGGATGAACTGCGTATGAGCGCCCTCAGGCTTTCAAAGCCCACAGGAATCAAACTGGTGATTAAAAACATTGACGATTCCGTACAGGCGCTCCAGAGCGGGGCAACGGACAAATACTCCCTCATGATCCTGCTGGAAAGCATTGACGATGCCCGGCGTCTTACGGAAAAGGTAGATGCCATAAGGACGGTTAACTTAGGCGGTACAAAATCCGCAGAAGGACGCAGGCAAATTTCAAAGGCGTTGTTCGTATCGGACGACGATTGCGTCAAGCTCAGGGCGATGATCGAAAAGGGCATAGAATTCAATGTACAAATGATACCCAACGAGGTATCTCAAAATATAACAAATCTTATTTAAGGAGGTTATAATGGACAATCTTTTTATTCAGGCAGTTTTGATTTTCGTGGTTGCTGCCATCGGGTACCTTTCTTCGTTCTTTGCAAGCTCCGGTTTGAATCGCCCTTTGATAATGGGAATGTTGATCGGGCTTGTATTGGGGGACTTAAAAACGGGAATCATAACAGGCGCCACACTGGAACTTGTCTGGCTTGGGGCCATGGCAATCGGAGCAAGCAATCCGCCTGACATGACTTCGGGTTCGATTCTGGGAACGGCCTACGTTATCACCACAAATGCGGATCCGGCGGCGGCGGTTTTATTGGCGGTTCCGGTATCCATGCTGATGATCACCTTGTGGAATTTTGTGATGATGACGATTATTCCCCTTCTGGCCGCAAAAGCCGATGCCTATGCGGGACAGGGAAACAGCAAGGGTGTTGACAGGATGCATCATGTTGCAAATCTCGTACAAACAATCCCCTTGGCATTTTTTGTCGCCCTTGCCTTTTACCTGGGACAGCCGGTCATAGAGCGGGTCGTTGAAAACATACCGCCCTTCATCACCAGCGGGCTGGATTACGCGATGAGCATTATCCCCGCCATAGGTTTGGCTTTGATAGCCCGGATGATACTGACTAAAAAACTGGCGGCATTCCTGTTCTTGGGCTTCATTTTGAGCGCTTATTTTGAAATGTCCATCATCGGCATCACCAGCGTCGCGGTTATCATTGTGGCCCTGTGGGCATTCAATACAAACCAAACCGCACGGAAGGAGGTTGAAAATGGAAACGAATTCTAAAAAACTTACCAAAAAGGAATTACGGCAGATATTCTGGCGGAGTTGTCAACTTGATATATCGTGGAATTTTGAGCGGCAGCAAAATCTTGGTTATTCTTACGCCTTAACTCCTGTTGCGGATAAACTTCATGACGATAATCCAGAAAAGAAACAGAAAGCGCTCAAGCGGGGCCTTGAATTTATGGCGGTTACCCCTCAAGTTTCAACGCTGGTTATGGGGATAAACGCGGCACTGGAAGAAGAAAACGCAAACAACCCGGATTTTGACGATAACTCCATCAACGCGGTCAAAACCTCCCTTATGGGCCCTCTGGCCGGCATCGGCGATTCCCTTATTCCCGGAACGCTGCGTATAATTGTAACGGGTATTGCTATCGGCTTTTCCATGGCGGGCAGCATTCTCGGACCGGTACTGTTTCTCCTCCTCTACAATATTCCCGGTATGCTTATACGATGGTTTTGCCTGAAAAAAGGTTATACTTTTGGAACCGATTTTATCTCCAGAGCGGGAAAAACAGATGTCATGGAGAAGATTTCTGCCGGCGCGGCAATCATCGGTCTTATGGTTATCGGCGGCATGATTTCGCCGAATTTTATCTGGTTTGAACTGCCCATTGTCATAGGTTCCGGCGATTTTGCCGAACCTTTGATGAACTACCTCAACCAGATACTACCCAACATGGTACCATTGGCGCTTTTCCTGCTGGTGTACTTTCTGTTGGGCAAAAGAATCAAAACCACAACCATACTGCTGTCCATCATTGTCATAAGCATCGTTGTCTGCTTTATCGCCGGTCTTTTCTGAACCTGTTCCCCGCCTTCATCGGCGGGGGCAGATTTAACCCGTGCCGGTTCCGTTTGCCTTATCCGCATTCGTCCTATGTTATTTTGTCAAGCAGAAACCCCCCAGTCCCTCCAGCTTTTTTATTTGGCGTACGAAAAAAAAGAGAAAATCACTTGACAAACAAAAACAGCCGTGTTATTCTAGCTTATTATGGAGTCCGAAATAAGTCAAGAAGAGGCGCAAGTTGAATAAGGCAAGCCTCAACGAGGTCGCGGAACGGGCGACTCATCCTGCAATCAATTATAACCGGTCAAAACCTCGCCTGTATAGTCCCGGTGCAGGAAACCGGTCTCTCGCTAAGTACGGTAATTTCCCTGGTTTTGGAGTTTTTGGAGGAAAAAGCATGAAAAAAAGAGAAAACCGCTTGACAAACAAAAACAGCCGTGTTATTCTAACTTATTATGGAGTCCGAAATAAGTCAAAGGGAGACACAAATTGGGTAAGATAAGCCTCAAGGACATGAAGTCGCAGAACAGGCGGCTCATCGTGCAATCAATTATCACCGGTCAAAGTCTCTCCCGTATAGCTCTGGCGCAGGAAACCGGACTCTCGCCAAGTACGGTAACTTCCCTGGTCTCAGAGCTTCTGGAGGAAAAGGTACTGGTGGAAAGCGGCGTAACTTTTTCTACCGGCGGGCGGGGCCGCAGGGAACTCAAGATAAACTCAGGCTACGGATTGATAGTCGTTGTTGAGATTAGCCGCCGGAGGGCCAATCTGTGTACTTACGATATGTCCCTCACAAAACGGGGGGAAAAGCTCCTCTCCGAACGCCGTCTTTCGGGGAACAATCTGTTTTTTGAGATTTCCACTGCGATTTTTGATCAGTTTTACAAAAAAGACGACAATTTGCGGTTGGCAGGAATCGGGCTTTTGTTCATGGAAGACATGATCGAAAGCGATCTAAACGTTATGTTTTCCACTTCCCTTTCGGCGGATAATATTTCCCTCAGGGAAGCGCTGTATACCCAATTCAAAGTGCCGGTAGTGGGAGAGTATTCGGTTAGTGAGGTTCTTAACACCATTGAGGCGGAGGCGAAGAACAGCGTTCATGTTGCCCTTGCCGGTACGGTTCTTGTCAGCCTGACCATTGACGGCCGTCCCCTGCAAATGAGCGGGGGAAAGAGCGCGAATATCACCGGCCTCCTCTCCGCTTTTCAATCCGGCGAACCGAAAACGAAGACTTTTCCGGGGAATAATAAACCGGAACAGCCGCCTTCATTGCTTTCATGGCTGGCCGGGATACTCGCCCTGCTCTGTAGTTTGTTTGACTTGGATAATATTCTGCTTTCCGGGAAAGCGGTTAAAACCGGCGGGTTTGTGTCCTCGGTACGGGAAATACTGGGCAGGATTCTTGCCCCCACCGTGCCGCCGCCCATAAGGGTACTGCAACAGCCGGACTTGAGGCTGACTGAAAAAATGGCCCATCGGGTTCGTAATACTGTTCTGAATTTAAATGGTACCGGAGGATTCTTATGAAGTTTCACCAATTGATAGAAAAAAATAGATTCACGCTGGTTGCCAGTCTGCCGGAAAACAAACTTTCCTTGGTGGAAGCCGCCCTGAGAGGCGGCGCGCAGGCAATTAAAGTACATGTTAACGTATGGCACCGTGCCAGCGGACACACCTTCGGCAGTTTTACGGAGAACAAAGCTTTCCTGCGGGAACTGGTACGGCTCTGCGGCGACACGCCCGCGGGCCTCGTGCCCGGTGGTGCCGGCGCGTTTGTCAGCATGGAAGAGCGGGACGAGCTTGAAGCTATGGGCATTGATTTTTTTTCTTCTTACACGGCCCATTTGCCCAATTATATGATGGATTCAAAAAGCCTGAGCCGCATGGCCGCCATTGACAGCACTTACAATCAAAACACCTTGGACGGCATTAACCGCTATCCGCCGGACGTGCTTGAATGCAGCATTCAACCCGGCGAAGCCTACAACGAAAAACTGTGTTATGCGGATATTCTCCGTTACGCCGATATTGCCGCCAAGGTAAAAATACCAACTCTGATTCCAACCCAGAAATGGATGAGTCCCGGTGAGGCGCGTCATCTTTTCAACGTCGGTTGCAAGGCGCTTATGATTGGAGCGGTGGTTATGGGAAAGGAACCCGGCGCGGTGGAAGTTGAAAAAACCTGCGCTGATTTTGCATGCGCGATACGGGACTTGTGAAATTGGAAGCGTCCCCACCAATTGTTTGATTGCCGCCGAGACAGGCGGTTTTCAATATATTTTATTTCGGGTAGAACCCGTGGAGGAATGTATGGTACAAAGTACATTGATTATTGTGGTCTTTTTTGTTCTGGCATTATTAATGATGCTGAGAAAGATCCCTACGTTTCTGGCGATGATTCTGTTGGCGGTCATCACCTGTATTATTGCCCGTGTTCCCATTGTGGGAACCAACGACAAGGGTGCCGCTATCGGCTGGCTTCAAACAATCATAGAAGCGGGTTCCGTCCGCATGGCCAGTGCCATCGCGGCGATTATTTTTGGTTCCTGGTTGGGACAGCTCCTTAACCGTACCGGAGTAACCGAAGCGATTATAAAAAAGAGCGCGGAGCTGGGCGGTGACCGGCCTCTGGTAGTGGCGCTGATACTGGTAGTCGCCAATGCGCTGCTCTTTACCACGCTGAGCGGCCTCGGTTCGGTCATCATGGTCGGTTCTATTATTCTTCCCATTCTTATCTCTGTTGGAATCCCCGCTTCTACTGCGGCGGGTATTTTCCTTATGTCCTTCAATGTCGGGCTGACCTTTAATATGGTAAACTGGCAGACCTTTACCTCGATCTTCTCCTTGGACATAGAAACCATTCAGCGCTTTGAGGTCTATATGCTGGTGGCCACCGCCATTGCTACCGTGGTGTATGTCCTGGTGGAATTTGGACGCAACGGCAGAAAGTTTGCTTTTGCCGCGCCGGTAAACAATAAATTCGTCCCGAAACAGGATGGCCCCGAAGATGTCCGTCCCCTGAAAGGGATAACCGGAGTCTGCGCTATTCTTACCCCTGTTATCCCTATCATCCTGGTTATTGCCCTGAAGATTCCGGTTGTTCCGGCCTTTATAGCGGGTATTCTCTGGATACTGATTTTTACCGCCCCAGGTTTTACCAGAGCGATGAATATGCTCATGAAGACTTGTTATGACGGTTTTACCGCCGGCGCTCCGGCAATGATTCTGTTTGTCTCCTTGGGTATGCTGCTTCTGGCGGTAACCAATCCCATGGTGAAAGAGATACTCAATCCTTTCCTTCTGGCGGTAGTTCCCTCCGGGCGGATCGTTTTTATCTTTTTCTTTGCGTTGCTGGCGCCTCTTTCGCTGTACCGGGGACCGCTCAACCTCTTTGGCTTGGGTTCCGGCATTGCCGCTCTGGTTATCGGGCTTGGTACCCTCAATCCCTTGGCGGTTATGGGCGCGTTCCTTTCGGCGGAACGTATTCAGGGTTGTGGCGATCCAACCAATACCCAGAACGTCTGGACCGCCAATTTTGCCGAAGTTGACGTAAACAGCGTCACCAAAAACCTGTTGCCGTATCTCTGGATCATAGCGATAATTGGGGTGATCACTACCGGCATTATATTTTTCTAGGGAAGCGCTGGTTTATTCCACCGAGAACGCGCCAACTGTGTAGGCGTGTCAACTGCGCAGGCGCAATCAGCGCCGCTTTAATGCAAGGTCAGCAAAGCTGACATTTGTCAGTCGCTGGTCCCACTTGCGCAGTGAAACGAGAAAATACATAGGGAAATGCGGATTGGCATCACGTTAATCAGCGTTTCCCCAAAGGATTTTGGAGGACAAGATGAAGGTACGCATTGGAATTGACGTGGGCGGGACTTTTACGGATGCCGTTGTCATTGATAACGAAACCTATGAACTCATCGGCACCTGTAAGGTACCCACCACCCATTTTGCCGTCGGAGGCGTGGCAGCGGGAATTGTAGAGGCCCTGCGCATGGTTATGGAGCAGTGCGGGATACAGCCGGGGGAAGTTGTTTTTATTGCCCACGGAACGACCCAGGCTACCAACGCCTTGTTGGAGGGTGATGTGGCCCGGGTGGGCATTGTAACCCTGGGCCGGGGGCTTGAGGGAATAAAAAGCAAAAGCGATACCAACATCGGCAGCATTGAACTGGCGGCGGGAAAGTTTTTGCGCTCTTCCAATGCCTATGTTGATACCGGCGGCGCCATGGGGGATCAGATTCGCGCCGCTCTGGACAGCCTGGCGGCAGCGGGAAACGTCAGCATAGTGGCGGCCGAGGCATTCAGCGTTGATGATCCCGAAAACGAAAACGCTGTTTTGGCCCTGTGCGCTGAAAGGGGACTCCCCGCTACGGCCACCAATGACGTATCCAAACTCTACGGGCTCAAAATGCGTACCCGAACAGCGGCGGTAAACGCCAGCATTATGCCCAAAATGCTGGAAGCTGCGGTGATGACCGAACAGAGCATTCAGGCGGCGGACATCAAAAGCCCCCTCATGGTGATGCGCTGCGATGGGGGAGTCATGACTGTGGAGGAGGTGCGAAGGCGGCCCATTCTTACTATTTTGTCAGGCCCCGCCGCTGGGGTCGCCGGGGCGCTGATGTATGAAAAACTCACCGACGGCATCTTCTTTGAGGTGGGAGGAACCTCCACGGATATTTCCTGCATAAAAGATGGCAAGGTTATGATTAAATATGCCGAGGTGGGAGGACACAAAACATACCTCAGCAGCCTGGATGTCCGTACCGTCGGCATAGGGGGAGGCAGCATGATCGAACTGAAAAACGGTAAGGCGGTAGATGTGGGCCCCCGGAGCGTTCACATCGCGGGCCTTGCCTACGAGGTGTACACCGGGGCGGAAAAGATCGTCAACCCGCGCCTGAAGGAGGCGCGCCCCAAAGAAGGAGACCCCGCCTATGCATGCGTTGAGTGTGACGGCGGTCTTACCCTGGCCCTAAGTCTGGCGGGGGCGGCAAATATCGCGGGTTTCGTTCCGGAGGGCGATTATGCGGCGGGAAATAGAGAGGCCGCCCGAAAAGCGTGGCTGCCCCTGGCAGATAATATGGGCTGTACGGTGGAAGAAGCCGCCGCGCAGGTTTTGGCTTTTTCGGCGAAAAAGAACAGCAAAGTGGCCGCCCAACTACTGCGCGACTATGGCATGGATCCCAGAACTACCGAATTTGTCGGCGGCGGCGGCGGCGCGGCGGCGGTAGTCCCCCACCTCGCCGGGGTGATGGGGCATCACTTCAGGATAGCCCGAAATGCGCCGGTGATCTCCACCATCGGGGTAGCCCTTGCCATGGTTCGGGACATGGTGGAACGGATCATCGTGAATCCCTCGGACAAAGATATTATCGCCATACGCCGGGAAGCCGAACAGAAAGCAATCGCCGGAGGAGCGGCCCCGGGTACGGTGGAAGTCAGCGTACAGGTGGACACCCAGCGCAATCTGGTACGGGCCATCGCGGTGGGCGCTACGGAAATGCGCAGCAAGAATTTGCTGAACCTCAGACTCTCCGAAAAGGACCTACTGGCAATCGTTGCGGGCAACCTGGAGGTACCGAGCGAAGTGTTAGCCATAAGCGCCCGGAGCGAAGGCATGTATGCGGTACAGTACGATAAAACAGAAAAGAAATATTTCGGCATTATCCGAAAAAAAACAAAACCTTTGCGGCTCGTGGACGAGGAGGGAGTTATCCGGCTTCAAAAAAAGGATGCCAGGGTCTTGCAGGCCGCCGCCGGCAACTGGCGAGACAAAACAGCCCGGATATTGCGGGAATTAACGATTTATGATGACGGCGGTACTACCCTGCCGAATTTGTATATTGTCGTGGGGAAACGGATTATCGACCTTTCGGGACTTCCGGCGGATGAGCAGATCTACAGCCTGGGGGCGGTGGAACTTTCCGGCTACCAGGATGAAACGCCCCTCATCATCATCGGAACCGGAAGGCTTGATTAGGGGTAAAGGGTGAAATGTGTTGGGTACATAGTTGTTCTACTATAACTATTCAGCCGCCTTTGTTACCGGGGGCGTTGCGGGGGTGGAAAACCCCCGCTGAGGGGGGTAGCGGAGGGCGGCTCAAATTTTGAGCTTTGACCGGAGCGAGGGGGAGACTTCCCCCGCCTGATTGGTCAACAACGTTTTTCGCCTACTACCCGATTAGGAGACTGTTGTATATGAGCGAAGCGCAACAAGCTGCGAGGAGAAATATGCCTGATTACACTCTGCCGTTTCCCGGATTTGATCTCGCGGGAAAAGAATTAAGTTACGATTACTGTTATGGAAAGATTCCCCCGGAAGACAGAAGCCGGATTGTAAAAATGGCCTGGGACCGGGGAACGGCAGCGGCAGCGGACATCTTCAAAAAATATGACGGAGAGGGAGATTTCTTTATTATCGCCGGAAGAAGCGGTCTCTCTTGCGAGGAAGTGGACAAAGATTACGTTATGGGAAATTTCCGCTACTTCAGCGATTATCTTTCCGGGCGGAAGCGCATCCGCCTCTATATCCGTTCCATCGCGCTTTGGGCGGAGCAAAATAAACTGGATGAGCTGACCGCCCGGAACCTGATTTTAAGCCATGAATATTATCACTTTCTGGAATGTACCGTCCTGGGACTTACCAGCAGGCTGTATCAGGTTCCTATGCTCATCGCGGGTCCCCTTAAAATAGGACGCACCGGGATACGGGCCCTTTCGGAAATAGGGGCGCACGCCTTTGCCCATACATACCATAACTTACGGCGCGAAGGAGCGTAATAATGAAACCCCTATCTGACTATGATGTCATCGTGATAGGCGGCGGACCCGCTGGCGCAATGGCCGCCATAGCCGCAGGCAGGAACGGGGCCAGGACACTGGTCGTTGAACAATACGGTTTTCTGGGAGGAGCTTTGACCTCGGGAGGAACCGGCCCGCAGATGACCTACCATGCGGGGACGCGCCAGGTCATAGACGGCATCCCCGGCGAGTTTATCTGCCGGATGGTAAAAGAAGGATTCTCCCCCGGCCACATGGAAGATTTTGCCGGTTACGCCAGTTCCGTTACGCCCTTTGATTCCGAAGGGATGAAACTGGTGCTGGAAAACATGGTCATGGAAGCCGGGGCGGAACTACTCTACCATACGATGTATTCAGGCTGTGAGACACGAGACGGAACAATAACCGGGGTAAAACTGTTTTCCAAGAACGGATTTTTCGACGCATCCGCAAAGATCTATATCGACGCCTCCGCCGATGCGGATCTGTCGGTACACGCCGGGGTAAGCGCCGAATTCGGCCGCGGACGGGACGGCCTTGCCCAGCCTATGACTATGAACATGAAGCTCTACAATGTGGATCGCGAGAAACTGATGGATTATGTACTTAATAACCGGAACGATATGCTGCAAACCGTGCCTTTTGACCGGCTCCGGAAAATACCCCGCACCGGCATTCAGGGGGGCTACAGCCTTATCTGGAAAGCTCGGGCGGCGGGGAAATTCACGATTGACCGGGATCAGATCCTCTGTTTTGAAACAAACAATCCAGGGGAATTTATTGTGAACATGAGCCGGATCATCAAAAAAAGCGGTGTTGATCCTTTTGACTTAAGCGCCGCCGAAATCGAGGGCCGCCGGCAGTGCTTTGAACTCTTCCGGTTTTTGAGAGAGTACATTCCCGGTTTTGAAAACAGCATCATGCTTTCCACCGGACCGAATATCGGCATACGGGAAAGCCGCAAAATGAACGGGGTGTACAAACTGACTGAACAGGATCTTTTGGGCAACGTCATGTTTGACGATGCGGTCGCTATGGGGGGATACCCCATCGACATTCACTCTCCGGACGGCATTGAGACCAGCCACGCCTTTTTGAAACCGGGGAGTTGGTATTCCGTGCCCTACCGCAGCCTGATAAGCCGGGAAATAACAAACCTGCTCGTCGCCGGACGCTGTATCAGCGTGACTCATGAGGCTCTGGCGGCGGTACGGACTACGCCGCTCGTCATGGCTATAGGGCAGGCCGCCGGAACCGCCGCAGCCCTTGCCGCCAAAGCCGATACCGCCGTTCAGTCTGTGGATAGAGCTACCCTGCGGAAAACCCTCATCAGGGACGGGGCTTTCCTTACTCCGTATCAGGATCGGTCTGCTTGCTGCCGGCATTAGGCAGTGTAAAATAATAACATTGACAACTAATGTTTGTATCATCGTGTTAAGTTTCCCTGTTCATTTCGCTATAAGGACGGCGGGGGACTCACAGTACTATTTACTGTGGTAGCGTGTCGAGAGGCCGGGGAGCCACCGCCTATGAGCGCAACGCCACCCGCAGGCAGCGCAATTCCGGACTCTCGACAAGTTACCATATTAATATGGTACATTTAATCGTTATCCATTCCCCCGTAGTTACACGCACAAAGCCCGCACGGTGTCGAGAAGCGCCTCCCACTGGGAATCCATAGACCGGATCAGCGCGATCTGGTTGCGGCAACGGTCGAGGTTGTGGCCGGACCGGGTGGTGTGGTAGTAGTGGTCGCCTTCCAGATAGTCCGTAAGGAAGCGGAGGGCCATGATCTGGGTGATGTTGCGGCCCGCTTCGGCAAGGAGTTCCGTCTCGGCCGGGATGAGAAAATCAAGCGCCTCCGACAGGTAGCCTTCGAGGAGGGCTCGGAAAAAACCCGGGTCAAAGATAACTTTGGTCAGATCGCGCTCGTCTTCCTCGGCACGGGATGCCGCAGTACGGATGAGATCGCCTAAGTCGAACAGGCTGGTTCCAGGCATCACCGTATCGAGATCGGCCACGCAGAGGGCGCGGTTGTCGGCGTTGTCGATGAGGATGTTGTTCATCTTGGTGTCGTTATGGCAGATCCGTTCCGGAATACGTCCGTCGCGCAAGGCCCGGATAAGGATCGCGCCCCGCTCCTCGTTTTCTTCCATAAACAGGATTTCCGCCGCCGCTTTTTCCGCCCGGCATTTCGCCCCGCTTTCCGTCCTGCTTCTCGTGTCCTCGGCCCGGTTCGCGGAGTCGGAGCGCAGGGCCTCGTGGAAGCGGCGATAGCGGTTTTCCATATCGTGAAAACGCGGGATGGTCTCATGAAGCCGCTCCCCTTTCAGGTCGGCGAGTTGTTTCTGAAAATTGCCGATGCTCGCGCCGAGGAAACACGCCTCTTCAGGAGTCGAAGCCACGTCCAAGCTGTGGGCGTTTTCGATGAAAAGGTAAGTGCGCCACCAACCGCCCTCCGCGTCCCGAACCCAGGGATTCCCGTCCCGACTGGGAACAACCGTCAACACCCGCCGGATCCACCCGGCGGTTCCGGCGGCAGCGAGTTTGCCCGCGATGTGGCGGGTCACCCGCAGAATGTTCTCCATCACCTCGTCAGGACGGACAAAAACCGCATGGTTGATCCGCTGGTGGAGGTAGCGCACGGTCGTCCCCGCCTGATTCCACCGGGACATATAGGTATCGTTGATATGGCCTTGCCCGTAGGGCGCGGCATCCTCAAACTCACCGTGGATACAAAACATATTGGCAATATTTCTCATACGGCTATTATCGCCCATTATCGCAATAAAAGCGAGTCCAGTCCCAAGATAAACGGATGGGAATTTTTAACAACCACGAACCTTCACGAACAGACACGAACGGCGCGGGGCAACCTTTATGGCGCGTGTTGTTCGCGGTTATTTTGTGGTCAAGTTTATATTCCATTAGGCATGAAAACATCATTTACAGCTCCACAAAAAATTGCCCGGCAATGATCCGGGGGCGTTGCGGGGGTGGGAAACCCCCGCAGAGAGGGTAGCGGATGACCAAACGGAGGGAGGTGTGGACGCGCCTTTGGGCGTGGACACATCGACCGGAGAGCGGGCAGGAGCGAGGGGTCGGCAATTTGCCGCGACTTCCCCCCTCCAAAAAATCCAACCTAAAATACACCGATGTTATTTCCATGCCTAAAGCAGTATAACAGGGCATTCTCGGTTTCCATCGCAAGCGCAATAGTGCTTGATTCACCCATGTCAATGAACTTATTGAATGCGGTAGTTTTACTGGTATCGGAAACAGTCTTAATGATTATCCATCCGGGCAACGGATATCCATATTCCTCTGCGACTTCCGGGGTAACAATAACCCATGCCGTACAGCATCTTCAATATATCAAGACAGCCAATATTTGTTAAACCTATCAGACACGCCGTATCGGAAATAATAACCTTACCGGGGGCATTTTACATCTTCCTCGGTCATAACAACTGTAGGAATCCCATACCGGACAAGGATTTCATAAAAAAGCCCGGTAAGAGAATCCCGCCACTTCCGCCGCTTTTCCCAAAGGCAGTTTACCGGCTTCAAAAAGTTTCATCGCGAAGAGTAATTGGACATCAGTTTGAGACACGTTTGCCGTATCGGGAATTTCCAGGGTAAGCCGCATATTCAACCTCCATAGAACAGATTATACATAAAACCACCAAGAGTAAATAGCCGATGCAAGCGAGACACGGCCCCGTGTTCATCTGAGGTTAACCGTGATCCGGCATTCTATCGTAGGTAGATGTTCCGCGATTGTTATAGTAAACTAAAATCAGAACCTGTTTCAGAGCCGGATGGTTTTGAAACAGGCTTAACGATAAAAAGCCGTAACACAGGAGAACGCGATGAAATTGTTAAAAGACCTTATTCTTGCCGAGGGAAAGGTAATGCCCGGCAATATTCTGAATGTTGGTAGTTTTTTGAATCAACAGCTCGATATTGGCTTGTTTAACGAAATGGGAAAGGAGTTTGCGCGACGTTTCGCCGGGCAAAAGGTTACGCGAATCCTTACGGTTGAGGCCTCGGGGATCGGGGTCGCGTGTATAACCGCCCAGTATTTCAATAACGTGCCGGTTGTTTTCGCCAGAAAGCATCACGCAAAGAATATCGGCGGCGATGTCTACCATGTCGGCGTTACCTCTTACACCCAGGGCACTGATTATAATATCACGGTGTCGAAAGAGCATCTTCGCCCGGAGGATTCGGTGCTGTTGATTGATGATTTTCTCGCCAAAGGCTGCGCGATAGAGGGGCTCGCCAGTCTTATCAAAGTCGCCGGGGCGGCGTTGACCGGCGTAGGGATCGTCATCGAAAAAGGATTCCAAAGCGGCGGAAAACGACTGCGCGACCAGAACATTCATCTTGAATCGCTGGCCATCATCGAAAGTATGTCGCCGGAAGGCATCTGCTTTAGAGCATAACGCCCCCTCCAGGGAATTGAAAAGGGATAATGGAAAACGATCGGGCGGGGGAAGTCTCCCCCTTGCTCCAGACCGCCACCCGCAAGCGGGCTTAGGGTCTTACGCTACCCCCTCTGCGGGGGACACCCCCGCAACACCCCCGGCATTAATCACGGGCCTCATTACGGTTTTTATCACGAGGAACCACAGATTATGTGGATGAGCCGGTTTCACAACCTAACGTGTGGGAGTAGGCAGACCTCCCCTGCGGCCATCTTGGGCCGGGAGCGTTGAGGCGGTCTGTAACTCCTTTTTGCCGTGATCCGGGGGGTTACCCCGGCGGAGACGCGGGTTTTGGGGTTATCTCCAACGAGAGACGGTTCCCTTTTGCCTTCCCGTCCGCGCGGGGGCTGCCCCAAGACAAGGTGTAGGCTATGGCCGCCGGAATCTTCGTTTTCGCCGACTTTTCCACCGCCGCCCAGTCTACTTCCTC
>JAIRNN010000331.1 GCA_031257995.1 Spirochaetaceae bacterium
GGCAATAAACAACAAAATAAAACTAACGGTAAGGATGGAATATGGTTTCAGGAATATAGACAATTTGACAGCAACGGTAATGCTCAGATGCTCAGGCATTAACTTGGCGCTCCCAGGGAAGGCTTAAAAATTGCCCACACATACTGATGAAGCGTCTTATTTTTTTCTGATTTCAAAGCCTAACGTTGCGGTGTGGGCAGAGTTTTCCGGCGGTCATCTTTGGCCGAGACGCTTGAGGCGGTCTGTACCTCCTTTTTGGCCGTGATCCGGGCCGTTAGCTGGGCTGGGGCGCGGATTTGGAAGCGTTTTGGGCCGAAAACCGGGTCGTTATCGTCATTCCGGGCGACCTCAGGCTGTCCCAACTCAAGATGTAGGCCATCGCCCCCGCTATCGGCGTGTTGGCCGACTTGTCTATCGCCACCCAGTCTGCCTCTTCCGCATCCTCCGGCGGCTCCCCATCCAGGATCTCCGACTCATACCGCTCGCCCCAAACGTGTCCCCTCCTCCCTACGATTATGTTGAAACGTAAAGAAAACGTTTGTTTAAGCAACTGCATTATCAGCGGCAGTTTGAGGCCGTCGTCGGGCTTGATATAGAACGTGAGCCATGCCCCATCAAGCCTGAGCCCGCGTATCTCGAAGCCGTAACGCGCTTTCGTTTCACGGAGTATGCGGTGGAGCAGCGCCTTGGCCTCCGGTAGCCGGAACAAGGGCTCGCCGATATTAACCTCCGACCCCACTTTGTACCAGACGTTCTGGTCTAACTGTCTTGGTGTATTCATATACAATTCTCCTTACTGTATATATGGTGTTAAGGTGCTGTTTTGCTTTAATTTGACACGAAAAAAGAGAAAAAAAAGTGAAAAATCGTGAATTGGAAACAGATTCTATCTCTATGCGCTTATCCTGGATGGGGTTTCAGGGGTGGAACCCCTAGGAGAGGGAGTAGCGGAGGGCGGCTCAAGGCTTGAGCTTGGACCGGAGCGAGAGGGAAGCATCTCCAATCCTCCCCTCTTAAAATAACTGGCTGCCGTATTTTCGTTTCCAGAGTAACCGGGCGATTTCGCCTCCGTGGGCGGCGGCTTGTTCGAGGAGTTCGACAGCGGTTTCTTCCACAGAAAGGGAAGCGGGGCGGTCTTCGCGGCGGCGGCGTTTGACGAAGTTGTGGTAGCGGAGCGCGAGGTGTTCGAGGTCGGCATCGTAACGGCGGGCGGAAAGAGGAGTCGTGGCGAGGGCGACGAACACATCCCAGATTGCGGCGAGTCCGGCTATGTCGGCGGCGTTGTGGGCGCAGATTTTGAGGAGTCTCTCTGTTTCGCCGGATTTGAGGAAATGGAACCATGCGTCGGGGGCGGCACTGCCGGGTAAGTCGTCTCCGCGATCCAGTCCCAGTACGCGCTTTTCGATGTCTCGTTGCCGACACGAGGGGAGCTTTCGTTTCCACAGATAGCGCGCAGGGTGAACGAGGTCGGCGTGATGGTAAAACGGCGGCGATAGCGCGTTCATAACACAGCGGTTTTTGATGATCTGGCTGTCAAAACTCTTGCCGTTGTACGTTACCACGAGGCCGGAAAGGTGTTCGCGGCACTTTTGCAGGAATAGCGGCTCGCCGGGATAATCGAGCAGGAGATACTGGGTGACGGTGAGGACCGCCCTGTTCCCCGGCGGAGTTTCCCGAGTGATCTCTCCAAACGCGGCGAGAAAGGCCACGGTTCCCGCGCCGCCAGACAGTCCGGTCGTTTCAAGGTCAAAGAAGGTGAGGCCGGATGTTTTAAGCGTGTTCCCGGCGTCAAGGAATCTCCCGATGTCGGGAAGGAGGGCAGAGAGGCCCTCGATAGAGAAGGCAAAGTTGGCTGTCTTGACAGCCTCGATGGGGATCATACCGAGGCTTCCCGCCGTATTCTCAAGGGTAACAGCGTCAAGAATGACGGTGCGTGACTGCACGAAGTCTCCTTCGAGATGCCAGCCTGAAAACGCCGGGGGTTCGTCTTTCGTGAGCGGTGGAGAGGACGATGAGGGAGATGAAGCCGGGAGCGCCTTGCTTCCGGATTCCGGTGTTTTGGCTTCCGATCTTCCTCCGGTCGTTTTGATCAGACGGAGCCTGTCTTTTAGGTTCATAGGGATAAGGGGTATTTTACGCCTTTTTCCCGCTAATGGCAGCCACCGGGGGAGAATTGATCGTGGAGGCTGGTTCAAAACTTGAGGTTTTGAACCAGCCTCACATTACGCGATAATGTCGTACCCAGCGTCGGTGATTGCCGCCTCAATTTCTTTGGCCATTCCGTCAACTTTCAAAACTTTCTTCTCCATGTTTTACCTCCTACAGTAAATCAAAGGGTTTCAAAAACTTGTCCGCCTGAACAGGCTTGCCGTTTGCGTCATCAACCGTTACCTCGGCAAAGGCCCAGCCTTCAATACGAGCAGGGTCAACACCGGCGGCGATAAACGGATCAGGATTTAACACAAAGACAATATCCTTGTCGTTAGTGGCCATGTCTTTTGCCCATTCAAAGAGGTCGCCGTCCCCCACATTCACGCCGTAGTGATCCATTGCCCCGTGATAGCCGATTGCGGGACGCTTGAGCTTGACAATTTGCTCATAAGAGGCAAGGGGCGTAGCTTCGCCTTGGTACTTCAAGGTTTCCCCGCCAAGTTTCGTTCCCACCATTATCATCCCTTCATAAAAGGCGAAATTGTCCGGCAGCCTTTTAGGGTCAAGCCCCGCCGCGATAAAGGGAGCCGCATCAAACTCCAGCATCACATCATGCAGGGGACTTTCGGCGTAGTTTCTGCTCCAGATAAACCGAGCCGTGTTGTCCGGGGCGGCCAATGACCAGCCGCCGTTCATTTCGTCCGCGTTTACCGCCTGGGGAATCTGGCGCAGAACCTTGTCAAAAGATTTCTCGGAGTCCGTACCTACCACATCGAGTTTCTCGCAGGAACCGGCTGTCAGCATGAGCAGGGCAACAAGCCCTACATTAACAATTTTCATCTTCATTACACTCCTGTATTCATTCAGCAGCAGCCATGTACCACTATCGTTTCCAGTGTTTCAGGCCGGGTGGCAGGCTCGCCGAGTGCCTTGAAGCGTTTGAGCCGTAAGGCATTGGTCAGCACTGACACGGAACTCATGCTCATGGCAGCGGCGGCGAAGATTGGGTTGAGAAGCGGCCCGCCAAAAAGGTAGAGTACGCCAGCGGCAATGGG
>JAIRNN010000340.1 GCA_031257995.1 Spirochaetaceae bacterium
TGGGCAAAATATCCTCCCGCCCATACTTCTTTATCCACTTGGCCAGTGTTGAAGGTCCGCGTATCCCGTTCTTTCGCCCCGCTTCTTCAAGGCTCCCATACTTCCCGCAGGCCGCATCCTCCACTACACGAAGCTTCAACGCCTCGCTGTACCTTATCACATCTCTCATCTTTCGACTCCTTATGTGTCAACTTTACACCAGGACGCGACATAATGTTCCGTTATCCATTTTCAATTCTCCATTCCCTGAAAGGGCCTACTTGGCGGCGATGTATTTGAGGAAGTTGCGCAAAAGGTACGTCAACAGCACGGTGCCGAGGATCATCACGACGGAGAGGGCGTTGATGACGGGGGAGACGCCGAAGCGGATCGCGGAGTAGATGTAGAGGGGCAGGGTGGTGGAGCCGGTTCCGGCGACAAAGTAGGTGATCACGAAGTCTTCCAGCGAGATCGTAACCGCTGTGAGGAAGCCGGAGATGATGCCGGGCATACATACCGGGACCGTTACTTTGACGAGGGTCTGCCGTTCGTCCGCGCCCAAGTCGCTTGCGGCCTCGATGATCGAAAAGTCGAACTCGTCGAGCCGGGCCATTACCATTAAAAAGACGAATGGCAGATTGAACGTGGTGTGGGCGATGTAGATCGTAAGGAGGCCCAGCGGGATTTTGAGGCCGGCGAAAAAGATGGTGAGCGACACGCCGATGATGATTTCCGGCAGCACCATCGGGAGAAACGAGACCACCTGCACATAGTTGCGGAGCCGGAAACGGTGCCAATTCACGCCGATTGCGCCCAAAGTGCCGAAGATGGTCGCCGTGACAGCCGAGGTGAGCGCGATGAACACCGAGTTTCCGAAGGCGCGCCACAAGCCGTCCGAATGGAGGAAGAGTTGCTCGTACCAGACGAGGGAAAATCCCGTAAAATGGAGGCTTTTCGCCGCGTTGAACGAGTAGAGTGTCAGCACGAAGAGCGGGAGAAAAAGAAAGATAACGGTCGCCGCAAAGACCGCCGCCGAAAAAGAGAAGGGCTTTTGCCGCCGCCTCATCGCCCGCCGCGCATGACGGGCGGCCTCGTCCTGGGAACGAGACGGCTTGATCGTCGTCACCACATTGCGGACGATGCGCTTGATATTAAAATTCGTGTTAATCGTAAACTTCATATTTCCCCCTTTTGTTTTTTGTTTTCCGGTTTTTGTTTTCCGGTTTCTGTTTTTCGCTGCAAACCCAACATCACGAGGACGCCGATGGTGGTAGCCAGCGTGAGTACCATCGAGATAGACGAGGCGAGCGGCCAGTTTCGGGATTTCCCCAACTGGTCGGCGATCACGTTGCCCAGCATATACGAGTCCTTGCCGCCCACGAGCAAGGGCACCGCATACGCGCCAAAAATCGGGATAAAGGTGAACAACACCGCCGTGTAGATGCCGCTCTTGATACTGGGAAAGAGTATCCTCCAGATGGCCCCTTGCTTCGTTGCCCCCAGATCCCGCGCCGCTTCCAGCAGGGAAAAATCAAACTTGTCAATCGAGGCAAAGAGGGGCAGAATCGCGTAGGGCAGATACATATACACCAGCACGAGAACCACCGCGCCCTGGTTGTAAAGAAAGGGGATGTAGTCCTTCACGACACCTAACCGCATGAGAAACACGTTGAGAAAGCCGTTGTTGCCCAATATGTTGATCCACGCGAACACCCGGATGAGGAAGTTGGTCCAGAACGGCACGATGATCACCATGAGTAGCAGGGCCTGATGCTTGCTCTTTGCCATGAAGTAGCCGCAGGGAAGCGCGAGGATAATCGTGATGAGGGTGGCGAGGGCGGCTGTTCCAAAGGTATGCGCGGTGATACGGAGAATGTTCGGGTTGGCAAGTTCCGCATAGGCGCGGAGGGCCGGTATCCACGTTACGCCCCCGTGCAACCGCTTGGTGAGAAAGCTGTACAACACGATGATCACGAGCGGCGCGGCGAAGAAAACCGTGAACCAGAGGCCCATCGGCAGCGTATAAAGCGGCCCGAATTTCTTCCGCCGGGCCTGAAACGCGGGAAGGCCGCCGCTCACGACCCCGCCTCGTTTTTCAAGCCGACGATGTACCCATCGTTCGCGCTCCACGAGAGGAACACGTTGTCCTTCCAGACAATGTCCGGCCCCTCGTCCGAGTAAACCGCGTGTTGTTTCATCACCCGCAACAGCACCCCGCTCGCCGTCTTCACATAAAACTTGGTCTGAAACCCCGAATAGACCGGCTCGTCCACCACGCCCTGAAACTGGTTAATGTCTTCTCGCCGTGTCGCCGGTTTCTCGGTGGAAATCAGAATCTTTTCGGGCCGTATCGTGAAACTCACCGTTTGCCCCGGCGAAAACTCATCGACCGTCGTCACCTTGATAGTGCCCAGCCCGTCAATGGCCAACTCCACCATATATTCGGTCTCATTGTTCGCAAGCGGAAGCCGCACCGACGACAGCACCTTCCCGTCAAAGAGGTTCGTCTCGCCGATGAACTTCGCGACAAACTCGCCGGCGGGGCTCTCGTAGATCTCGTGCGGCGTTCCCACCTGCAACACGTCCCCCGCGTTCATCACCGCGATCCGGTCGGATACCGACAGCGCCTCCTGCTGGTCGTGCGTCACGTAGATGAACGTGATCCCCACCTTGTCGTGCAACTGGTCAAGCTCGATGAGCAGTTGCCCGCGCAGTTTCGCGTCCAGCGCCGAGAGCGGCTCGTCAAGCAACAGCACCTTAGGCTCGTTGATCAGTGCCCGCGCAATCGCCACCCGCTGTTTCTGCCCGCCCGAAAGCTGGGAAGGCTTCTTCTCACTATGCGCCTCAAGCTGGACCAGCCGCAGATACTCCCCGACCCGCGTATTCACCTCTTGCCGGGGCCGTTTCTTGATACGAAGCGGAAACGCCACGTTCTCAAACACTGTCAGATGGGGAAACAGCGCGTAATTCTGGAAAACGGTGTTCGCCTGCCGCTTATTTGGCGGAAACGGCAGCACGTCCGCCCCGTCAAAAAGCACCGCCCCCTCGTCCGGCGTCTCAAACCCCGCGATAATCCGCAACAACGTCGTCTTCCCGCACCCCGACGGCCCCAAAAGGGAAAAAAACTCCCCCTTCTTTATCTCCAGGGACACATCGTTCAAAACACTAAAACTCCCGAAGGCCTTACTCACCTTCCCGATAACCACATCGCTTCCCTTCAATGCCTTTCGACATCCTCCTCTTTCTTGAAACTAGGCTATCATTATAGAAAAGAAAAAACCTGTCAAGGGCCCCCCGCAGGGGCTTGTCAACGAAGTAGCCGCATCCCTCACCTCACAACTACTCGCTGTTCATCGCGAACGGCTCAAGCACCCGTTTGAGCCAAAAGGCGGTCTGCTTCTGGATGTCGGGGAAGGTTCGCTGGGCGGACAAGGCAGCCAGAACAGCAATGCCCCGATCGTAAATCGGCGGCCCGTTGATGACGCTGAGCACTCCGGCGGCTTCGACAATCGCGTTGAGAACCATGGTGTCGCTTGTGGGGAATACGGGAAGCGCCGCTTTGACGAAAGCGTTCATCGCCTTGCCGTCCCGGTCGATACCGATCGCGCCAATCGCACGGACGGCGGCCGCTTTTATGCGGGGGTTGGATTCCCGGTTCAGCACGTCAACGAGAAACAGCACGTATTCCGGGGAACCAAGCCGTCCCAGCAGGAACAGTGCTTCGACCCGCTCGGCAATGGTTGCGGCCGGAAGTTTTAATGTGGGTGTTACCCGGCTGGTCTCCATCAAAAACGAGGCGAAAACCCGCTCGTTATCCCCGACGTTTCCCCGGTCAAGCGCTGCCGCGATGCCTTCCCGCGTGACCCATTCGGGCGGCGAAGCCCACTTTGCCAGCCCGTAGGTTTCAGGCGGTTTCGGCGCGGAGGGCGGTGCAGGGTCTTTTACCCGGTAGGCGGCCAAAAGCCAGTTTTGACCGCCTACAATCACGAGATCGTCCCCGTTGTAGGCGGGAAGTACCGCCGCACCCATTATGTCGAGGATCCACTCTTCACCGGGTTCCCGGCTCTCGGCACGGGTCATCGTCAGCGTTATGTCGGGATAGATGGGAGGACGTATCGGCGCGAAGCCGTTGTAAACGATCCCCCCCGCCTTCGACTCGCCTAGTTTTTGGCCGCTAAACGTACAGGTGACGACGGTATCGCCAAAGGGGACAAAGATTCTCCCGTCGAGGCCCGCCTCAGGCGGCGCGGTAAACGGTTTCTCAAACCGAATCTCGGAAACCTTTCGTCCCACCCGGTTCAACGCGATGAGACTCTTGGGGCCGCCCTCCTCTTCACGCCCCACCCAACTGATACCGTCGGGTCCCCTCGTCACAAACGGCGCGAGCCTTCCCCGGACCCGGTACGTCCACAGATCGCGTCCGCCATAACTGAACGCCCGCACGAATCCCCCGTCGCACACCGCGATAACCACCCCGTCTTGGCACGAAGGCGGACACAACAACACCCCGCCTAACGCGCCGCGCCACGCCGGAACCGCCGGGATGGTGGTCTGCGAGAATACCGCTCCCGGGAAGACAACAAAGACAAGGTAAAAAAGAGACTTGTGTGATACCCCGGATCGCTGCCGACCCGGTGACATTCTGTTTTCCAAAAATTCTGTTAAAGATGGGAACATCCACCGCTTCACCAACTTTACAATATTATCTTTTATGGAGGCTGTCAAGGCATTATTTTCCATACGAAAAACCACGGTTAACATAGATAGCGCAGATGACACAGATACACACGATGCCGCCATTTATGGCATCATCCGCAGTAAACGTGATCGAGTCTGCGATTAACTGTGATTTCATGCTACTTGACAAAATTTCACGATGCATGTAGAATAATACTGTGTGGATCGCAAAGCCGCATTAAATCTACTCAAGGGGAAATGTGATGTTTAAACCGCTTTTTTCTCTTCTTTTCGACAATAGAGGTTTGTGGGCGAAGATTATAATCCCCTCCCCCAAATCCAAAAAAAATCAAAATCAAACCCATGTCGATTATTAATGCCAAATTTAAGATTTTGTAGCGTTTTTTCACGAACAAACCGTATTTTTGCCTCTTGTTGATCCAGTCAGGGAAGGTGTCTTTGCGTATCCGGTTCAAGACCGCTTCCGGAAGATGGAAAAGGAGGCGGGGTATGACGTAGGGTGTTTATGCATAAGTCGGGAATCAGCTTCAGTCTCTCTGGGGATTTACGGAAATTCAGTATACGGAATTATCGGGCGTATACGAAAAGGTATACGGCATTTAGACGCGGGACAGTTTCCGTGCAAATTGCCATCTATTATTTACATTTATTTTTTTATAGGAATATTTTATGAAAAAGGTTATATTGGTATTTGGGGTTGTTTGTACACTCTTCGTTTTCGCTTGTTCTAAGCCTGATACGCCATCGTCAGTGGCAAAAAAGTTTCATGAAGCTCTTGAAAAAAACGACACAAAGATGCTGGGACAGTATACAACCCCTGAAGCGGTCACCTTGATGGCCGCCTTTGGCAAAAAGGTACAAGGTATGATGGCATCTTATGGAAAAGTAACAGAAGTTACCGAGGAGATAGACGGTGATAACGCTAGTGTTACTATCCAATTCGAGAATGGCGAGACATCAAACCTTGACATGGTTAAGGTTGATGGCAAATGGAAAGTATCTGTTGATAAATGACCGTTAAGTCAACGCTGATCGGTTTTTTCTTTGTTGCTATCGTCTTAGCAGTTTTTGCTGTTCTGTACTTTAGTCCAAAGGAGGAAACGGTCGAGCAAATTTCAGCCGATGATATCGAATCTCATCTTACGAACGGAGATATTATCTGCCGTTTAGGAGATCAGCTATGGTCCTTGTATTTTCGGGATATTTCACCGGTTGACAAGCGTTTCTCACATCTTGGTATTGTCAGAATAACTAATGGCGAGACAACCATTATAAATGCTGAAGGTTTGGTATGGGAAGGAAAAGATTTTGTCAATGAAGTTACGTTACAGGATTTTGTACAATTGGCAAAAGCAGTGGATGTTTATCGGTTTTCTGGAATTGACGAGGATTTAATAGCAGAGGCGGCATACAAGATGAAAGGTAAATCATTTGATTGGGATTTCGATTTGAATGACAGTCAAAAATTATATTGCACTGAACTTCTGTTTGTTGTCCTGAATAATATTTTCCCAGAATATGAAATGAAAACGATGTTCCAAAAGGAACTGGGCAGGAAAGTAGCAGTCAGTCACCGTTGAAATAGCGGGTATTATAATTTATACTAAAGGCATAGTCGCCAAACGGGAGGGAGTCTATGTCCGCAAAGAAATACAAAGTTACTTTAACTGCCGATGAAAAAGAATTGTTGAACAGAATTATAAACAAAGGAAAAGAGAACGCGCCGGAGCGAAAGAGGGCGCGGGCTCCGCCGCTTGCCGGCGAAGGTTATGCCGATGATATGATTGCCGGACGCGCCGCCTTGTCGCGCCGCGGGCTGGAACAGGCGCGCC
>JAIRNN010000034.1 GCA_031257995.1 Spirochaetaceae bacterium
GGTATCCCGTCCGGTAATTTGAGAAATGTTTTCAGCCGCCCCTCTTTTGCCCGGGCAAAGGCGGCTGTCCCGGCCCGTTCATCCGCGTCAGACAATACCCCTGTCAGCGTGACCGTCACTGTATCCGGCAGTAAATGCTCCCCATACGGCTGAAACCTCCTTTCCTCCAGCGATTCAAATCCCCCCTCAGTTCCGGCAAAGCCCCTACGCCGGCGTTCTCAATACGGGTTTCCCCGTATTTTCCCGTCAGTTCCGAGATTTCCTGTGTTTTGACGCTCTTTTCGCCCCGCCCACTCAGTATACGCCTTTATTCGGACATTGGGCATTTATTTCTATGCGCGTATCCTGACGTGGGCCCGCCCTGTGTTGACATTCCCCTTTTTTCGTGTTACTATACTCCATGAGGCATGGAAACATCATTCGCAAGGTCTACAAGAAATTGTCCGGCAATGATTCGGGGGCGTTGCGGGGGGCTGACCCCCGCAGAGGGGGCAGCGAAAGACCGCAGGGCTGTAGCGAGGGGTCGGCAATTTGCCGCGACTTCCCCCATAACTTCCCCCATAAAATATACCGACATTATTTTCATGCCGAAAGCATTATAATAGAGATTTGAGGGGCGATGTATGAGGTTGTATAGCAAGGGGCAGCTTGTTGTGTTCGCGGCGCTGAGTTGCCTTATCCTTTTGATTTTTGCGTTTGGACTGGGGGTTTTCAGGCTGCCGCGTAGTGTTGCGGCAGAGGCTGAAGGAAGGGAGGTCGCCTATGCCGCCGACAAGGCAGTCACGCCTCAACTGAACGAGTCCGACTCTGCCCGGCGGCTCCAAATGAACGCTCAGGAGATTCAGCCGTTTACCGAGAGCGAGCGGGAAAATATTTCCGTCTACGACGCGCTAAACAAGGCGGTGGTCAACATCACGACCGAGACAGTGGCGCTTAACTGGTTTCTCGAAGCGGTGCCGCAAGACGGCGGTTCCGGTTCCGGCTCCATCATCGACACGGGCGGCTATGTGCTGACCAACAACCACGTGATCGAGAAGGCCATCAAGGTCTTCATCAACCTCGCCGACGGCGCCCAAATTGAGGGTGAAGTCGTGGGAACGGACCCCGAAAACGATCTCGCCGTGCTGAAGTTCACGCCGCCTGCGGGGGCCGAGTTAAGCACCATCCCCTTCGGCGATTCGTCCAATCTGCGTGTTGGGCAGAAAGTGCTGGCCATCGGCAACCCCTTCGGCTTCGAGCGCACCCTCACCGTGGGCATCGTTTCCGGCATAGGCCGCCCGATCAAGACCTCCTCGCGCAACATTATCAAAGACATGATCCAAACGGACGCTTCGATCAACCCCGGCAATTCAGGCGGCCCCCTGCTTGACGCGCACGGCAGGATGATCGGCATCAACACGATGATCTACTCCCCGTCGGGGGGCAGCGTCGGCATCGGCCTCGCGATCCCCGTGAACACAGCCAAGCGCGTCGTCGCCGAACTCATGCAGTACGGCAAAGTGCGCCGGGGCTGGATAGACGCGACATTGGTGCAACTCTTCCCCGCACTGGTGAACTACGCGAATCTCTCCATTGACAAAGGGCTGCTCGTCTCCCGTGTCCGGCGCGGCGGCAATGCGGAGAAGGCCGGTATCAAACAGGGCACGGAAACGGCCCGGTACGGCTCGCAGACGATCTATCTCGGCGGCGATGTGATTACCAAAGTAGACGGCGTTACCATCGAAAGCCTTGCCGACCTCTACTCGGCGCTCGAGGACAACAAGCCCGGCGAGGATGTCGAGATAGAACTCCTCCGCAATGGCCGCACCGTCCGCGCCTCGGTTACCCTTGCCGACAGAGAAGAGATTCTCAGCCAATAGTTGCTCAAAAGCCTGTTCGGTGTGACGGTGTCGATAGGCAGCGGTTCTCCTGCAGCCTGATATACGAAGAGCCTATTCGGGAATACGGCCGGGGTGAACCGGGATCAGGTTGCGCCAAACTATTATGGCACAGGCTGACTCTGCCAGCCCCTGCCAGTTCCTCACGTTCTTCTCATACCGTACCGGCCGTTTCCTGAACCGGTTCATCCGCGCATGACATACCTCCGCCACCCGCCGCGCTATATACCGCGGGTTTTGCTCCTTTTCCTCCCGTTCCTCTCCCCGGCCCCGGACGCGCGCCTTGGCCCTTCCTGCCGCATCCTCATGAAAAATCCGGCCTGTGCCCGTTCGCTGAAATACTGTCGGATGCCGCCGACCGCCCCGTATTCTTTGGGCGGCGCCTTCCACCGGATGCCGGTTCGCAACACAGAGAAGATGCCTTCCGGCGCCCGCCACGCCGGATAACCTATGATACGGCTTTCGGCAGGGAAATAACATCGGTGTATTTTAGGTTGGATTTTTTGGAGGGGGAAGTCGTGGCAACGATGTTGCCATAGCAAATTGCCGGCCCCTCGCTCCTGCCCGCTCTCCGGCCGATAAGCCCGCACCTACGCCCAAAGGCGCGTCCACACCTCCCTCCGTTTATCCGCCGCCCCCTCTGCGGGGGTCAGCCCCAAGGTGTCGCAGACACCCGGCGTCATAGACGCCCCGCCCCCGGATCATTGCCGGGCAATTTTTTGTGGAGCGGTACATGATGTTTTCATGCCTCATGGAGTATAACTCGTTGGACAAGGACAACTTGTTGCCCCGGACTGTTTCGTCCGCCGTTTGGTTCGGCGGGACGGGGCCTATCCCCGCCCTCGCTGAGGGCAGACCCAGGATAAACGCATAGAATTTTTTGGAGCCACATGGGATCGAAGATCCCCCCACTCGAACAAGGCGTACCGCCGTCTGCGGTTATGTCTGGAAAAGTATCCCGTTTTCAACGGGCCTCCGCAACCACCCGCATTTTCACCTTCGATCATACAGAAAAATGAAGACTATGCTATTCTGTTCGTGATGTTCGCGGGTTTTATTTTATTGCTATGCGTTTATCCTGGGGCAGACCCCCGCCCCGGTTTGCCAGCCGCCCCCGTCCCAGTTTGACACCCCCGCCTAGCCTAGGCCCGCTACCCCCGCCTAGGCTAGGCCCGCCACCCCCGCCTAGCCTAGGCCCGCCACCCCCGCCTAGCCTAGGCCCGACAACCCCGCCTAGGCTAGGCCCGATGACCCATTCCGGGCCGGAAGGGCTGCCGGGCGGGACGGCCCCCTCCACCGGGGCCAGCCCCCATCCGCCGAACGCTCATAAAAAACCCTCCCCTAAGGGAGGGTTTTTCCCCGGCAAAGCCGGACTCCAAACAAAGCGGGACAGGGCGGCCCAACGCTTTCGCGTTGGGCTTGGGCGTTTCGGGGCAAGCCGACGGCTTGCGTATCCCGAAACTCCATCCCTGTCCCGCAAAGCCCAACGCGCGTTGCGCGTTGGGCCGTTCCCGAAGGGAACACGCCCGGCTGCAAGGCAAACTTGTTTGCCCTGCGCCGGGAGGCACGTTCCGAATTAGCTGGCGCTGCTTGCAAGACTGCCCGCTGTTGTGGCTTTGTCAATCTGCTCCGGCTTTGCATCATTCGTGGTGGTATGCGTGATAACGCCGTCTACCAGGCTGACGTTGAGGGTATTGCCATTGTACGTGCCGGTACCGTTCACAAACGCGCCGGTGAAATGGGTTCCTGGGCTATCCGTGCCGACAATTGCCCGGCTTTCGCTCAGTTTGATGCCGTCGCTATTCGCGCTCAGCGTGATGGTGGAACCGGTTGTGGTTTTATCGAAGGTGATTTTCCCGGCGGCGCTCAGGTCAAGGGTAAACTTCGTGGTTCCGCTAATGGTCAGCGCCTGCGCACTACTTGCCGCCAACAGGTAAAGCTCTGCGGCAGTACCTGAGGGCGTAAGGGTTGCGGAAGTCCCGCCTTCTATCTTGCCGGCGGTTTCGGCGGTCGGCGCAAAGGTTACGGTGTCTCCACTCGCCGTCCATTTCGAGCCCGCGCCCTTCAGTTCCGCCACGGTACTGATTGCTACCTTGCCCGTTCCCCCTATGGCGACACTGCCGCCGTCCACAAGCTCGAGAGACGCGGCAGTGGTAGAAAAGTTCAATGTTATCACGCCGTCCGCCGCCACTGTGATCGTGCTGCCGCCCGCGGCGGCATTCAAGACGCCCTTCTCGAGGGTTACCGAACCGGTTTCGCCACCGAAGATGACCTTGCCCTTCGACACGTCAATCGCCTTGCCGGTGGGGAGAGCGGCTGTCAGCGACGGTATGGTTACCCCCGCCGTGTTGGTAACGACAAGCCCGTTGTCCAGCGTTGAAGCCGCCCCCACGCTTACCGCGCCCGTCCCGGCAATGGTGAGGGCGGCGCCGGTCGTGAGCGCGCCGGCAACCGTCGCCGCGCTGTTGAAGGTGTACGTGGCGCCAGCGGAGTTCGCAAGGGTCCCCGCAAACGAGGTCGTACCGGTAAACGCCGGAGTCCCGTTGATGACCGCCCCGGTGGCAAACGTGCCGTTGGAGACGGTACCGCTTACGGTAACGCCCGTTGCGCCGGTCGTAATGGTGGAACCCGTTGTCCCGGTGATGCCGCCGAAGCTGTGCGCCGCGGCAGGCAGGATAATCGCCGTGTTCCCCGTTCCCGCGACGAGGTTCCCCGTAGCGGTAACTTTGGCAGTTGAAACGGCAATGGATCCCGTCCCGAACGTAATGTCGCCCATCACGTTGATCGCCGCCGCGGTCACAGCGGCTGCTACCGTGAGGTTGCCGTACACCACGAGCGTCTTGCCGGAGAGACCTGCGGCGGCAATGGTTGTTCCGGTTACCCCGGTCGCCGCGATGGAAACCGGCCCCTTCACCGCTACGACAGAACCGCTGACAGCGCCGCCCGTACCAATGGTCTGGTACGGAATGCCGCCGCCGCCTGTTACGTTACCGTCCAGCACGGTTTGGGGCGCGATAACAGCGCCCGCCGCCTGTGTGACGATTGTGCCGGTTCCGCTGACCGATGCCGCGTCCCCAAGAATAAGGATGGCTGCGGCGTTGTTTGCGACGGTATACGCCCCCGTTCCCACCAGCTCCACATTCCTGCCCGCCGGTACGATGACAGTCCCGTTGTCGGACTGGGTAACACCCGCGAACACCAGCGGCGCGTTCTTGTCAATCGCGTGCTGAATGCGTTCGCTCGTCAGGCTTCCCGTAAGATAGGTGGTTCCCGCCGCTCCCGCCGCTCCCGCCGAAGCGAGGGTACCATCTTCGCCCCCGCAACCGGTTAAAAACAATGACACGCTCAGCAGAGCGGCCATTCCAAAAAGAAAGAACTTTTTATTCATAAAAGTCCTCCTTCAAATAAAATAAGCCCTCCCATACGGGACAGCCTGGGACTTTCGCCCCATTTATAAAAAGAGGACAAGACAAGGAAAAAGCGGCATGCTTTCCCCCCGTCCTGACCACCCCGGTCACGGCACTGTTTTCCAGGCAGCAAGCCGTTTTCGGGGTTCCTCTTTATCTCAATTAACGAACGCCCCTTTTTCCTTATAATGGGGCCGCGCGCCCGAAACAGCGCTCAATGACGGCAATCCCAGGCCCGGCGTAAGCCCGAGCCCGCAGGAAACCGGAAGGCCGTCCGCGGAGACCCTTCTTTCTTGGCTTTTTGGAGGAGGGCCGCCTGAGTTTATGAGCGCTGTTTCCGGCGCGCGGGACCGCGAACGGAAGAAACAAAAATCCGTGAAATCCGGGAAATCTGCGTATCCATGCGTCCGAAACAGCGCTCAACAACGGCGATCCCAAGCCCGATGGAAAGCCGGGCAAGAAATGAACCGGAAAGCCGTCCGCAGGCAGCCCTTCTTTAGTTTGGCCTTTTGGAGGAAGGCCGCCGTGTTTATGAGCGCTGTTTCCGGCGTGCGGGACCGCGAACGGAAGAAACAAAAATCGGTGAAATCTGCGGGCCGTTCTTGTCCGTGTGTCCGAAACAACGCTCAACAACGGCGATCCCAGTCCCGGCCGGAAGACCGGGGCCGATGAAAACGGAAGGCCGTCCACGGGCGGCCCTTCTTTTACGGGTTTGAGGAGGAGGGCCGGCATGTTTATGAGCGCTGTTTCCGACGTACGGGCACCCCGTGAAACGCGGAAAAAGGGGAATTGAAAGAAGGGAAAAACCCCGTGAAAATGGCCTAAACAGGGCCTAAAAAGGGTGTTTAGGGGGCTAAAAACCCATTTGAGGGGGGGGGGGTTTATTTGACAGGGGCAACCCGGAGGACCTGAACGGCAATAAAACTTTCTTCATAATACAACTATTACCCTTTGCACGACATTCCCGCCCCGACTTTCAGAACGGCGGATACCTTTATACCACGTTCAAAAAAACTTGTCAAGCGGGCGCCCCAAAAAAACGTGAAAAAAAGTGAAAAAAGATGAAAAAAATTACAGGAACCGCAAGCGCCGCCATACATGGCGGCGCGGAAGGCACAGATACATGCGGATTTTTCAAACCGGCCCTCCCTTAATCCGTGTCATCTGTGGACAAACGTGATTTTTTATCTTTTTTCACTTTTTTTTCCGTCAAACTAAAGCAAAACCGCCACTCAGCGCCTTATATAGTATGGAGGTTTTTATATGCATAAACCGCGAAAGTTACAACAAAACGTCTGGTACAAAGTGGGGACAGAGATCAATACCGGCGAGCCGCTGTTCCAGTTGCCGTGGACGAAAGTACTGCTCCACCGCGTGCTCCGCAAGGTCAAGAGGTTTTATCCGTTTGAGCTGCGCGGACTCAGGCTTGAGGGGGCGTGGCTCACGTTCTACATCAAGCCCGAAGACGGCTTTATGCTGCCGCTGATAATGCAGTGGCTGAAACAAACGTTTTCCCTGCGTTTCAACATAATCGTGGGGCGGAGAGGGCACGTTTTGGGGGAGCGGTACGATTCGGAGATCCTGGACGGGGATCCGCCTGAGGATGCGGAAGCGGTGGACTGGGCGGCGATAGACAAGTCGGCCAACACGCCGGTAGCGGGGGTCATAACCTACACGTTGTTCTGGGGCAGCCCCCGGACGAATGGGATGGCAACGAATAACCGTTTTTTGTTCGCCATTTCCCCAAACCCGCATCCCCGCCCGGCTAACAGCCCACTTT
>JAIRNN010000107.1 GCA_031257995.1 Spirochaetaceae bacterium
GCGCGTTTATCGGTAAAAACCTTCATAGCCGGCACGCCTTCAGTACTGCGGTGCTGAGACTTGAATAAAAAGGCGCCGCCTTTACTGGCGCCGCGCCATGTTGCATAACCGCTCTAGCGAGGGCAGGGGTCCCGCTCTAGCGAGGGCAGGGGTCCCGCCCTAAGCGGGGGCAGGGTCCCGCCCTAAGCGAGGGCAGGGGGCTGCCCTTTGCGGTTAATTTTCTTGAAGGTTCGCTGTAAATATGGTTGTTCTAAGATTCGCGAGGGGGTTTTGGAACAGGCTCTCTTGTTTAACATTTCCTGTACCTCCGTCGTCCGGTATCCTTCCCCGATATATTCTATCAATCCCTCAAGTCTTTCAAGCAGGATCGCTATATCTTCGTCACTGAGTTGATCCTCTCTCGCATGCTTTTCTATCGTTTCTTTCAGCTTAACGCCCAGTTCCTTAAACCCGGCCTCCACCTCTTTCCGTTCCTCTACCGTCTTTGCCTGTCGCGCCAATTTCCTCAGATTCAGAATATAAAACGGTAGCAGTACCGCTAGCCCTTGCCCCGCGATCCCTTCCACGCTGTGTTCCAGCAGTTTTACCGTCGTGATCTGGTAACGGTGTGTGACGTTGCCGGGAAATACTACCCGTATTTCCAGATGGTCCGGTACCGCCCGCCCCGCTTCCAGATATATCACAGCGGCGCGGGGAAAGGGCAGCGTGATTACCCCCTTTTTGTTTCTTTCTCCCTGAACGCTTGGGCGTAACCGTATTCAAAAACCCGTATCGCCATATTCGTGCCATCGGCTGTCTGCTCCTCGATGATGTAGGTGTGTCCGGCAACAGACACCACCTCATCCGGCTGTCGCTTTTTCAAGCCCGGACTGATTTGTTCGGCATTCAGGTGTTTCACCTCACTGTTCAGCGGGTAATCGCAACCGAACAGCCCGTTGATGAAACAGATCATAGCCTTGGCTGAAAGGCTTGAGATGATCTGCTTGAACGAACGGTCGGTCGGCATCCCGTTTGTTCCCCGTGCTGTCTTTTGTTTTGGGCATAAGGGTATTATAGCAGGGTTCTTCCCGGTTTGCAAACATTTTGCGATCATTTTTCGGGCAAAACGGGTATGCGTCGCCTTCACGGCAGATGATGGCGATGCTTCCCTTTTATTCCGCGAATTCTGTGTTGAGAAAGGCTTTCAGTTTTAGGGCCTCCTCTTTGGTGAGTCCGGTACCTTTGCCGGCCTTTTCCCGGTTGGGGCCCCAGTCGCGAACATCGTATTTGGGCGGTCTGCCATTCCACGAGAGCAAGTTAAGCTCTTTCTGCCAGCCGCCTCTGCCTTCGGAGAGGATACCGATGTGCCGGACGACCTCAAAAGTGATTCTTTCTTCCATAAAAATCCTCCATGTGTTATAGTCTAATCAGAAACAGCCGATTATTAAAGTAGCGTTCAGCCGTTTCTTATATTATGTGATTACCGCTCATTTTGCTTTAGTTTGTGAGGTTTTTATGGGGAAATTTTTCATTTTTTTCAACATTTTGATAATATTGTCGTTCTCGGCCTTTACCGTCTCGTGCGCCTCCGCGCCTCCGCCCGCTCCGGAGCCGGTAGCGTCCGCGCCGCCACCTCCTCCGCCGCCGCCCGAACCCGCGCCCGAACCAGGACCCGTCCCCGCACCGCCGCCGGTTGTCGAGGAGCCGGTCATTGAGGAACCGCCCCCAGGGCCCACCGCTGCGGAACGTTACGCCGAGATGCTCCCCCGTGTTGAGGCTGCCCGCCAAACGGCTCTCGATGCGGGCGCCCAAGAAGCAAACCCGAACGGGCTTCTGGCAGCGGAAAACAGTGCCGCGCTTGGGTTTAACAACGCGGAAAACGGCGATTACGAGGCGGCCATCACCAGCCTTGAAGAGGCGATAGCCTTATTTGAGAAGGCTGCCCAAGATGCCGCCGCCGAATGGGAAAGGCGTGTGGAAGAGGCGAAACTCGCCGCCGACAAACAGAAAGCCGCCGCCGACGAGGTGAAAGCCGCAAACGCGGCGAAGCCGGAATATGCCGAGGCGGACAACTCTTACCGGAATGCGGGACAGGCGCAGAGGGCCAGGGCCTACCGGGAGGCGATCACGGGATACGAAAATGCCGCAAGTCAATTCGTGGTTGCGGCTCAAATCGCCGCCGACAAGCGAGATGCTGCTGCCGCCGTGTTGCAGGCTGCCGAAAAAAAGATTGCCGAAAGCGACGAGCTTGCCCTTGAAGTCGAACAGGCGTTACTCAATGAAGGAGAAGACAGATGAACAGTCGTACCATAACGGTGTTTTTACTCGTGCTCGCGGGGACGGTCCCTCTTTTTGCTCAAGAGACGGGGGCGACGGCGAACGCGCCAAGTGAAATAAGCGAGACAAGCGATGAAAATATTCCCGATTCTATCCGTAACAACCGGTATTTCCGAGAAAGCCTGCGTTACGCGAACCTTGCGCGGCTTGCTATGGCGGAAGCCGACTATGACGCGGTCGAAGGGTACTCAGCCGAGGCGGTCAAATGGGCGGAACTCTCCGACAATTATGTCCGCGCCTTTCTGGAAAGCCGCAAGCCGGGACTTCCCGCGCAGTACACGGTACGGACATGGAAAAGAGAGCGGGATTGCCTCTGGAATATTGCCGGTAAACCGTGGGTGTACAACAACCCCCGTCGATGGCAGATTCTTTACGAGGCAAACAAGGATAAATTGCCCGATCCCAAGAACCCAAACTGGCTTGAACCCGGCATCGTACTTGACATTCCTTCGATAAAGGGCGAGTCCCGCCGGGGGATGTGGTCGGAGACGAAGAAATACGAGGTGTTCAAATAAGCCATGAGCAAACGGTACCGGATTAAGGAGGGGGAATACGGGGCAAACGCCGGGTCGTGGGCGAAAGGCGTTGCATAAAAGAAACGGTCGTGATAAAATGGTAGAAACAAGTCAATGAGAAGGAGACAGGAGGGGAAGAATATGGTATTAGTGCCGGTAAAATGTCCG
>JAIRNN010000161.1 GCA_031257995.1 Spirochaetaceae bacterium
CATCATATCAGAGGGGGATAGCGGAAGACCAAACGGAGGGAGGTGCGGACGCGCCTTTAGGCGTAGGTGCGGGCTTATCGGCCGGAGAGCGGGCTGGAGCGAAGGGGGAGACTTCCCCCTTTTTATCTTTGCGAATACTCCCGCATCTTGCTACAAAATCTCTTGACCTTTTTTGTGTCCTATACTACCATAAACGTAAAGGAGGCGTATATGGCAATTTGGCTCGGAAAAATTCAAAAGAAGAATCCGCAAGATACCCGGTCAAAATGGTGTTTGATGCCAGAAAGCGTGGGGATTAAGGACATCACAAAGGAAATTGAGGGTCAGAAACGCCATCGGTTTAATTGTTTTATTAAACCCGTCAAAAGAAGCGTAAGGTGAAAAGGCCGGTTGTACAGTTTGCGGATTTCGGCTTTCAGTACAAGGCGCAGAAGAACCCTACGTTGACCGGTATCAACCTTGTCATCTACGAGGGGGAGAAGGTCTTAATACTGGGTTCAAGCGGCAGCGGCAAGACAACGCTGGCAAACTGTATCAACGGGCTGGTACCCTTTTCCTATCCCGGCCAAATGACCGGTTCATGCAAAGTGAACGGCCGGGAAACGCGGGAACTTTCGGTGTTCGAGTTGAGCCGGGACGTGGGAACAGTTCTCCAAGACTCCAACGCCCAGTTTGTGGGCCTTTCCGTCGGCGAGGACATGGCCTTCGCGATGGAGAATAACGGGGTTGATCGGGAAACGATGCGTGAACGGGTCAGGGAGCAGGCGGAAACCGTCGGCCTCGCCCAGTATCTCGACGCGCTGCCCTTTCACCTGTCGGGCGGGCAGAAACAGAAGGCGGCTTTGGGCGGCGTTCTGGGGGAAGAGACGCAGGTTTTCATCTTTGACGAACCGCTTGCCTCCCTTGACCCCAAGACCGGCTCGGCGGCCATCGACCTCATCGACCGCATCACCCGAAACGATGGCGGCCCGCCCCGCACGACCATCATCATCGAACATCGGCTGGAGGACGCGCTCTTTCGTCCGGTTGACCGGATCGTCCTCGTTGACAAGGGGCGGATCGCGGCGGATATGCGCCCCGCCGACATTCTGAAAAGCGGTATCCTTCCCGAAAAGGGCATCCGCCTTCCCCTGTACATCGGCGCGCTCAAATACGCCGGGTGCGACCTCAGTATGATTCAGGCGATCGAAGACAGCGCCACCCTCGAACTGGGCGCGGAAAACCGGAAACGGCTTAACGATTTCTTTTGCGGGATTGCCCGCGAGGAGGAAAGCCGCCCGGCCCCGCATGACGAACTGCTCCGTGTCGCGGGGGTCAGCTTTTCCTATGAGACGGCGGGGGGCGGTAGCCGGAGCGCTATCGAAAACGCCTCTTTCACGGTGCGGCGGGGGGAACGCGTCGCCTTTATCGGCAAGAACGGGGCGGGAAAGTCCACGATGGCCAAACTGATCACCGGCATCTGCCGTCCTGAAAAGGGCGCCGTCTATCTCGGCGGCGAGGACTACCGCAAACTCACCGTGAACGAGATCGGCGGGCGGGTCGGATACGTGATGCAGGATCCGGACCAGATGATCGTGAAGGATATTATCAAGGACGAGGTGGAACTGGGCCTCCGCCTGCGCCGTCCCAAAAAGGCGGATAGCGGCCTTATCGAGGAACAGGGGCGGCGGGCTCTGGAGGCGTGCGAACTCTACCGTATGCGGAACTGGCCGGTAAGCGCCGTGAGTTACGGCCAAAAGAAGCGGGTTACGGTCGCCTCGGTGCTGGCGATGGAACCTGAATTGCTCATCTTGGACGAACCCACGGCGGGACAGGATTACCGGCACTATAGGGAGATCATCGCCTTTATCAACTGTCTCAACGGTGAATACGGGAAGACCGTGATATTCATCACCCACGATATGCACCTTGCCATCGAGAACACCGACCGGGCGGTGGTTTTTGCCGGTGGGAAGATCATCGCGGACGGGGATATTTTTTCGATACTGACCGACGAGCGGATTGTCGGGGAGGCAAACCTCAAAAAAACGTCCCTGCACCTCCTCGCCGAAAAAGCGGGACTGCCTGCGGACGACTTCATCCGCCGGTATATCCGCCATGAAAAGGCCGGAAGCGCCGGACATACCGGAACGGGAGCCGCCCGATGAACAACCGCTTCATCATCAACTATGTACCCGGAACCACGGCCTTGCACCGGCTCAACGGCGCGACCAAGCTGCTGCTCTTTTTGACGATGACCGTCTACGTGATCATGAGCTTCGATGTGCGGGTTCTGGGCGTGATGTTCGCCCTCTGCGCCGGCCTCATCGTCTCGATGCGGCCCAACTGGAAACCCATCCTCTTCGTAACCGCCTTTATGACCGTAACGGCAGGCATCGTGGGTTCCCTCATCATCATACTCGTCAAACCCGATGCGGGGCAAACCCATGTCGGCGGCGCGACAGAGATTATCCGCTGGAACAGCCGCTTCTTTCTCACATGGGAACTCCTCTGGTATGTGGGCGCGATGTTCTTCAAACGCCTCTGTTCCCTCGCCGCCGCGCTGGTTCTGGTACTCTCGATAACCCCATCGGAGATCGCGTCCGGCCTCAACGCCCTTGGCCTCCCCTACAAAGCCTGCACCATCATCTCCCTCGCTTTCCGCGCCATCCCCGATGTGGCCCGCGACTTTCTGGACATCAAAAACGCCCTCTCCCTGCGCGGCATTGAGCTGGACCCCCGGCGGGCCGGCCTCCTCTCCCGCATCCGGCAGACCACCCTCATCCTCGTGCCGCTCATCATGACCAGTTTCGGCAGAGTGGAAACCATCGCCAACGCCATGGACCTGCGCGGCTTCGGCAAGAACCGCACACGCACCTGGTATCGCCGCAACCCGCCCGCCGCCGCCGATTGGCTCGTCCGCGCCTTCACCCTCTTCCTCGCCGCCTTCTGCGTCTACTACATCGCCCGCTACCGTGTGATTGACCCGGCCCCCTACGACTACTGGTGTCCGTGGATCGAGAGATAATAAAGGGGGAAGCCTCCCCCTGCCTCCAGCCCGCCGCCCGCAAGCGGACTTAGGGTCTTACGGCACCCCCTCTGCGGGGGACACCCCCGCAACGCCCCCGCGCTAATCACAGGCTTGGATACACAATTAACCATGAACCTCAACGAGCCTTTGGCCCGCAACCCCACGAACAAACTTGAACCGTTCGTGTCTGTTCGTGTGGTTTGTGGCCATTAAAAATTTACGCGTGTTTATCCTCACCATTCCCGCGCCTGAAAGGTCTCCTCCATCTCCGCTATCTTAACCGACTCTCCGGACTGCACCAGCACATACAGCCCCTTGTCCTGCGCGTATCTCTGCACCCCATCCTCCACCACCATCCCGGCTACCGCACCCACCAGCTTCCTCTGATCCCCGCGCTTGTTCATTTCCTCCCGCACTTTCCCTATCCGTTCCAGATGCTCATCCACATCGTGCTTCGACAGTGCCGACTTGATCTCCACCGGCATCGCGCACTCCCCGTTCTCCAGCATCGCGTCCACCTCGCAAACGGCCCGCCTTCTATGCCGGTACTTATACTTCGCGCCTTGAGTAAAGGTGTACCCTAACTTATCAAATTTCTCCCAGAGGTTTGCGGAGATTATCTCCTCCGCCAATCTCCCAAGAGAGTTGTTGATCCCCCCAACATTCTTCGACAGATCTTTGATCTCCCTGGATGTCTCCTCTTGCAGCTTTTTTATCTCCTTGGATGTCTCCGCTATCTGCTGGGCGGTCTCCGCTATCCGTCGATCAGTCTCCGCGCCCATTTCCTTCAATTGCCGGTCGGTCTCCTGTATGGATGCCCAGACATCTTCAAAGGTTACGCCCCGGGGCGGTTCCCGCGATTGCACGTTTGTACTTTCCATAAACCTCTCCTTCGGCCCTCACCGGGGGCCTTTATCAAAATAATACGCTGTCTTGAGAAAAAAGACAACGGCGGACATACTTTTTTCCCCGCACTCTATATATGCGGTTACCAGCCATATTGCTTTAATTTCGAGCGAAAAAAAGTGATTTTTTGTGGTTTTTTCTTGAAATATGAGAGTTTGTGCCAAAACGCGCTCATTATCCATTTTCAATTCTCCATTATCCATTTGCGCGGCGCGCGTAAGGTGGTTGGGATACGGCTTTACGCGAATCTTGTGCGGCACCTGCGCGACACCGTCAATTACTGACATAAAAATCCCTGTAATGTCAATATAATCTACCCCTAAGGGTTGGATACGAGGTAAAAGACAGAAAACCGAATCACTTTTAACCGCAGACGACACCAAATGGCGGCGCGGGTGAGACGGATGAATACGGATGAAGAGGGGCGCGGAATGAAAAATCTGCGTGCCGGCGGTTCCTTGTGATAAACTCTTGTGATGAAGGCCGTGAAGCCGCTGGCCGCTAAACCTGATAAATCGGGAAAACACCTGAAAAGAAGCCTAAAGCTTGAGTAAAAGGGGACAGATATATATGGCAATGCGGATACATATATTGTCCACAGATTACCCGGATGACACGGATTACGCCTCGCTCAATCTATAAAATCTGTGGACCTTTTTATCCGTGCTTATCGTGTTCATCTGCGGTTTCATGTGATTGAGCCTGTGATTGAGGCGGGGTCTTAGGGGCGAAGCCCCTAGGAGAGGGGGTAAGCGGAGGGCGCGGAGCGGAGGGGGAGACTTCCCCCCCAAAGGAAAGGACTGGACAACCATTCGGGATGTTGCTATAATTCAAGAAATGGCAAAAGTAGGGATAAAACTTGCAAACGGGAAATTTTACCCGATTCTCGATGAACAGAGTCTCTCTGCCAAGAAGCTTGAACTGACAACGGTCCGCGACGGTCAACCTTCGGCGCAGATTGACTTTTTTAGGAGCGATGAATCTGCGGGCCAGACGCAGTACATCGGTACGCTGGTCGTGGACAACCTTTCGAAAAGGTATGCGGGGGAAACGTCTATTGATCTGAGGGTGCATATAGCTGAATACGGGCGTATTTTGGCGGAGGCGGAAGAGACGGACGGTTCAGGCGGCCCGCAAAAACTGGAAGTTGATCTCAACGCGCTTAATGCGGATGATTTTGATCGTGACGATGCGAGTCTCGATGACGAGCGTGATTCCGGTGTCGTTACGGTAGAGAAGCGGCGGATCAACCCGGTTGTCCCTGTTGTTATTGCCGCGATTATTTTTCTGATCGCCGCGATAGTGTTTTTATTTTTGTTCCTGTCGCAAGGGTTCCCGCGTCCGGCAAACATTTACACGGAGCCTCAAAGCCGTGAAGAAGTGATGGCTTCGCCGCCTGTAGAGAACGATGCCGCGAAAACGCCGGAACCGCCGCCGCCTGATCCTGCGTCTCAGACGATCGGGAGTCCGGTGGACGATTCCCGTGAAACACTCCCTCCCGTAACGAATGACACGTCCCGCAAGGCTCTCCGAACCGAAACTGCTCGGTAATTGGCGTTTGAAAACACTCTTTTACTGCCGATTTGTACGGAGGCTTCCGGGTCTCGTTGTTTTCCTGTGCTTGTTTCTTTTTGGATGTCAGGGGGACTTGATTGACGCATCCTACCGTGAATTTACGGCATTAATTGAAAGCGCCGAGGTGAGCGAGCTTCTGGAATGGGATTTGTCTCTGGTGGAACGGGCCGCGAAGGAGAAGCCCAACGCCGCTTTTTACACCGCTTATCTGCTCGAAGAGAAAACCGCGCCGCAAAGTTCCGGTTCTCCCGATTCAGAAGAAGATGCCCGTATGGACGCGCTTATCTTCAAACTCTACAAAATCGCGTTGCGGGATGAGGTTGTCTGCGACGAGGCGGCACAGAGGCTGCGCCCGTTTGTGCTACGAGACCGGAAGTACGCGCGAGAGATCATCGGGATTACGGCAAGCTCTCAGGGGCTCCGTATGTTGAAGGCGGCCACGTTTTTTACCTTGCGCTGCTATGACGAGATTCGCGCGCTTTACAGCGGGAAAGCGTCTTTCACGGGCGCGGAAACGATTTCCTCATGGGATAACGCGTTCCTGCTCTTGGCCCGACTGTTGCAAAATGACGATAGGCCGGACAACAACATCTATGAAGAAGCCGCGCATTTCTTTCTTTCAGGCGAGATTGATGCCGCCCGGCGTTGGTGCTGGGAAAAGATCGCCGCGCGGGAACTCGCTCCCTTTCCCGAAGCCGAAAAGTACGCGATTCGCGGGCGTTTTTTCACCGCCGATTATGCCTACAGAAACGCGCTTGCGTTGTTCCGCTTATCTTACGCGCTTGACTCCCGGCTGTTTTTCCGTAACGGAGACCTTGTTACCGACTTGGGACGGGCGTTCCTCTACGGCGGCAATCAGGAAGAGGGGGCAGACCTTTTTGCGCGTTGGGAGGCGGTGGCCGCTCGGGGAGGCGGCGATGCTCAGACGGCGGGGGATTTCCGTTATAAGTGCCTCTACTATGCCGCCCGCATGATGAGGGCAAGCGGCAAGCCGGATCGTGCCGCCGAATATTTTACCCGAGCCATCCGGATCGCACCCGATGATTTACAACGGGACGCCTGTATCTGGTATATCGTCGAGATGGGGTTCAACAAGAACACCGAAACGGGCATTGCGCTCTTGGAACAATGGGCAGACAAATGGCATGACGGCGACTATTTTGCCGATCTTTACGACCGGGCGGCGCAATGGGCGGTGTCGCGAAAGAACTGGAGCGCCCTTGTCCGGCTTTTTCCGGCGATAGAGCGGGGAAACTCCGGGTTTACCCGCGCAAAATACGCCTATATCATCGGCCGGGCATTGGAGGAAGGGCGTACCGGTCCACTGGACAGAACGCCCGATGCCTTTTTTGCTATCGCCTACAACGAAACCGCCGCGCCCTACTATTACAACGAGGCGTTTCTCTATTACCGGGCGTTGGCCGGGTTTAAGCTGGGCAAAGAGCCTCTGTTTATCGAGAAGCGTCAAGAAGCCGAAACCGCTGCCCCCGCTTCTATCACCTCCAAAGACGGCATATTTTTGGAAGGGTTTTTCACCTACGGGGCGAAGAAATACGCTCCCGCATGGATCAAGGACTATGCGGAAACGTTGCCGCTTGACGAATTGCGTGTGCTGACCGGAATGTTAAGCGAGGAAGGGTTTTGGGGTGAGGCGATAAGGCTTTGTGTCGTTTATATGAAACGCCCGGACTTTGTGGTAACCGTCGAGGACATCGCGCTCTACTATCCCCGTGGCTATGCGGACCTTGTGGGCCTTTTCGCACAACAGTTCGCCATCGATGAGGGAATTCTCTTGGGACTTATCCGCACGGAAAGTATCTTCGTTCCCGACATCGTATCGCGGGTCGGGGCGGGCGGTCTTATGCAGCTTATGCCTGAAACCGCGCTTGATACGGCCCGGGCAATCGCGAAGCAGGGCGGCCCTGACTATGTTGTGGACGGCACGGTTGACCGGGCGAATCCTGGGACAAACATCCACATCGGGACGTATTTTCTCCGCCATCTTATGAACACGCAGGCAACGCCGTTACACGCGCTTCTCTCTTACAACGGCGGGCCCAACCGGATACGCCGCCTCGACCGCGCCCCTGATCTTCCGCCCGACCTGTTTATGGAGAGCATTGACATCAAAGAAACCCGCGAGTACGGAAAAAAAGTCCTCGCCTCCGCGATTCTCTACAATTATTTCTATTTTTCTCTCAAGTCCGACACGTTAATTGCCGATATTATTGGTAATTAGTTTATGAAAGCCGGCAGTTTGTTTTCCGCAAAAAACAGTTTGAGCCGCAATGCCTCGGTTGCGCGCAATGCCTCGATCGCGGTCGCCTTTACGCTTATCCTCTTGGCCGCAATTGCCGTTGTCTGTGTTGCCGTCGCGCTCGCGGTCCCCGGCAATCCCCGTAAAGGGCTGGGAAACTTGTTTCTCAACGCCTACGGACTGCTTGCGTTTCTTGTTCCCGCATGGTTCGTTTGGGGCGCGACAATTCTATGGTCGCCGATTTTTTCACCCCGTGCTATTTTTGCGCTCGACACGAGCATCGTCCCGTTCTTTACGCTGGCGGCCGGGTTTTACTACACCCGCAGATTCGCCCGTTTTGCCGAAAACTCACCGGTTCTCACCGTGCTTGGCCTGCATGGGTTCAGTTTAACGATAGTCGCCATTGCCCTGATGGAAACCGTGGTCATCGGAGTGCTTGCCTATAAACTGTTCCCGCAAACCCCCATGCGCCGGAAAGGCTTCCGCTATCCTGTTTCACCGAAAACACGGAAAACGACGCTGAGTGAAGCCGATATTAACGAACGCCTCCGCGAGGGGACCATTCTCGATTTTGCCGAAGACCATCCCGATATGCCGCGCAGTTACACGGAACCTTTTACCGTTATCAGGACACCCCTTTACGGGGAAATCCCGCTGGTCAGGGAACCGGAACTGCCGAACCCCGTTGACGACGTGATATTGGAAGTTGATCCGGCGTTTACCGGCAACGATAATGATCTGGTAGAGGAACCGCGCCGCGAACCCGATGTTTCAGAAAACGATGCCGGTGACGAGGAACATTTGCGCGAAACAATCGAATCACTCAGTCCCGCGCTCACCGATCTTGACATGGTGTTAAACGATCTGCTTGCTGAGATACCGCCCACAGCGCGTGAAGATGCGGTTACTCTTGACGGGCCGGAACATCTGGTTGACGACCTCAACGAATCGGTCTCGCCCCTATTGCTTAACGGCACGGAGCTCGAAGTTGAAGACGCTTTTGAACAGCCGACGGTTATTGATGAGTTTGCCAAACCGGTCGAATTGGAAACGGCGGAAGGAACCGTTGAACTTGACGAACTTGATGAAGTTAGCGCAGTTGACGAAATTGGCGAAGTTGAAGCCCTCGATGAACCGGAAGAACTGAATGAACCGGAAGAACGCGGAGAAGCCGGGGAACCTGCGGCTCTTGCCGCAGCCTTTGATACGGCGGATACCTCTATTGAAATAGAAGAAATTGACGAGTTTGATAAAGCGGCGGGGCAGGGCGCATTCACACGGCCTCTCCCGCAGACCACCCATTACACTCCCGCCAACTACGACATCCCTATCGACGGCATTCTCAAGGAATACCCCGACGGCCAATACTGGATCATCGACGACGCCACCCGTGACGCGGCGCGTATCCTCAAAGAAACGCTCTTTGAGTTTAACATTGAGGCCGATGTCGTCGGTATACGGAAAGGCCCGGTCATCACGATGTTTGAAGTCTTGCCCGCGCCGGGGGTCAAACTTTCCCGTATTGTGAACCTTCAGGACAACATCGCGATGCGCCTTGCCGCCGCCTCGGTTCGTATCGTGGCGCCTATCCCCGGCAAACACGCCGTCGGCATCGAGATCCCAAACGCTCGGCGGAACATCGTCTCGTTCCGCGAGTTGATCGAGGGCGAGCGCAAAGACACGGCGAAAAAGCTGGGAATCCCTGTCATACTGGGTAAAGATGTCGCGGGCGAGGCCGTTACCATCGACCTTGCCACGATGCCCCACCTCCTTATCGCCGGGTCTACCGGTTCAGGGAAATCCGTCTGCGTAAACACGCTGATCCTCTCGATCCTCTATCGCCGCCACCCTGCGGAGTGCCGCCTCCTCCTCGTTGACCCGAAGATCGTCGAGCTCAACCTCTACAACGACATTCCGCACCTCCTCGCGCCGGTCATCACCGAACCCAAGCGGGCGCTGCAAGCCCTCCAGTACTGTATCTGTGAGATGGAACGCCGCTATAGCTGCCTCGACTCGATGCACGTCCGCGACATCAAGAGCTACAACGCCCGTATCAAAGAACAGCGGATCGCAGCGGAACATATGCCCTATCTCGTCGTGGTCATCGACGAATTCGCCGACCTCATGGCCACCACCGGCAAGGAACTCGAACAGACCGTCGCCCGTCTCACCGCGAAGAGCCGCGCCGTGGGCATCCACCTCGTACTTGCCACCCAGCGCCCCTCAACCGATGTGATAACCGGCCTCATCAAGAGCAATGTCCCCAGCCGCATCGCCTTCATGGTCGCCAGCCAGATCGACAGCCGTATCATCATCGATACCGCCGGCGCGGAAAAACTGCTCGGCAAGGGCGATATGCTCTACTCCGGCGTCGTCGACCCCTTTCCCGTACGTATGCAGGGCGCGTTCGTCTCCGAAGAAGAAGTCGAGCGGGTCGTCGACTACGTGAAAACCTTAGGCGAGCCCGATTACATCGAAGACGAGATCTTTTTCGACGAGGAAGACGACCGGGACGAGGAATTCCTCGACGGGGCCGAAGACCCCCTCTACGAGAAAGCCACGGAAATCGTCCGTCAGCAGGGCCGCGCCTCCGCCAGTTACATCCAGCGCCGCCTGAAAATCGGCTACAACCGCGCCGCCCGCCTCGTCGAACTCATGGAGTCCCACGGCATCGTCGGCCCCGCCCAAGGCTCCAAGCCCCGCGAACTCCTGCGAGCCGTGTAACCCCCCTAGCCCCTTCGGGGGAATCGAAAATGGATAATGTCATAAAGGTTTTGATATATGAGCCTGTTCCAAAACTCATTTGTATTAGGGTATTTCTGTCAGTCGACAAAGAGGCAAGGAATTAACCGCGAAAGCGAATAACGATAGAGGCGTACTGGTTTGATAGCCTGTCGGCTTTACAAACACTCTTGAAAGCTGACAAAACAGACGAATTGGCGATAAAAGGCGCGGCTGCCGGTAAAGATCTTCCGCGCCTTCAGTACCGCAGTGCCGAAGCTGGTATCCAAGCGCCGCCTTTATTGGCGTCGCGCCATGCTGCATAACCGCGCTAACGCCCCCAGCACAACCTACGGTTGTGCCTGTTTCGGGCGCGGCATTGGGCTCCTTCGCGGTTAAATTTTCTTGAAGGCTCGCTGTGAATGTGGTAGTTCTAAGATTCGCGCGGGGTTTTGGAACAGGCTCATATTACTTTCTCTTTTTATCCGTTCTCATTTGAAAAAAATGAAAAGACGGCGGTTACAATTACAACTACGCCGTAAAGAGTTGAAAGAAGACGGAACAGGGCATAAGCGATTTTGTCGGTTCCGGTTTTTGTGAGAACCACCAGGATAAAAGTAACCCCACCGATACGAGCGTTAAACGCCGGTGTGCCCGCGAGATTACAACCGAAAAGGGTAATCACCACTCCAAGCATTATCAAAAAAATAACTAACCATTGGTTATCGGCATGGGCATCTAACAATACAACCAAAATTCCAATTGCTCCACCTATAGCGGTAACGATAAGACGTATAATTCCCGCTTTCAGACTGAGTTTTACCCCTTCTTGTACCAGGGCAACAGCATTTACTCGCCGAACAACACCTTGTGGAGAAAATCTGGGACAAGGCCGGCTCTGAGCATTTTCCGTTTGACGCTTGCCCGTTTTCCCCCGTCAGCGGCCCAAAGCGGCTTTAACGACGCTTCCCTCAGCATGTTCAGGTTTTTGGGCGGGCCGTCTTTTTTCGCCCGGCATCCGTCTTCCTTAAAGTTCACGTCAAGCATCCAACGCGGTCCGTTCCCTGTTCCCCAACGCCCCCGAATATCCTCCCCGAATCCTTCCGCAGGCGTATCCTTATTGCTGATAAAATACCGGACACGAACACCCGTTTCATCCCCCGCCGTACGGCTCGCCCGGCATTCTATGACGCCCGCAAGGCCCTTCCATTCCTTCTTCCCGCTC